>CALBSY010000035.1 GCA_937967725.1 uncultured Alphaproteobacteria bacterium
GGGTTGCGATACCTCTGGCACCGGCCCCTGGGCCGCCGCGGCCATGCCGGAGGAGAACAGCCGCGATTCGGCTGCGCCTTCAAGTTGCGCTATCGCCGCTTCCGCGTGCAGAACATTCGGAGCCGCGTAGCGGCTATAGAAATTTTCCGTGAGCAGCTCGTTATCCGGCCCGCGCAGGAACGTGCTCGATGGCTGAATCGCCGGCGCGATCCCGCCGGTCGCCGTGTCGTGCGCGCCGCCGCCTTGCGCGCAAATGGTTTCTGGCCGGGCTCTTAGCGTCATGGCGCTCCTCAGTTCGGGTTCGGACCGTCCAGAGCCTCGTACGTCACCAGCGTAAACCGCGCGCGCTGGTTTTCGCGAATGTTGCGCGCCACGACGCCATGCAGATCGTCATCCCAGCGCGTCCAGCGCTCGACGAACGCGTTGGCGCGGGCGCGGTCTCCGGCGCGCTGCAACGCCAGCACTTCGCGTAGCAGACTTTCGACCGCGGCGGGATAGCGAGCGTAGTCGATCTGCATGCGGCCGTCGTCGTAGCGCAACACGCCGCGGTCCAAGAACCAGTTCCACTGGATCAGCTGCATATATAGGTACGGTTGATGGCGGCGCTTGCGATTGTTCTGCAGCACGCGGAGGATGCCCGAAGCATAAATCGAGCGCAGCTGCACATCCGTGAGCTGGTCGCGCCGATTGAGAATGCGTGCGGCCATCAGCGACACCAGATCGGCCTTCATCTCCTCCAGCAAATCGGCCGTGTCTTCGAGCGCCGCGTCGAGATCGCGCCCGTCCGCGGTGCGGTCGACGCCGAGATAGTGACCCACTTCGTGCCAAAGGGTGCGATAAAAACCGCCTTCCGCCGTGAGATCGGCGTGCTGGCTCTCAACGATCGCCGCGTTGAAGCTGGTGGCGGTGGTTTGCGCGCGCTCCGGATTGAGCAGAATGTTGCCGCGGATCAGGATGGTGCGCCCGTATTGGCGCGCGAGATAAGCCTCGTTGGGCAGGATCGTCGCGGTATTGCCGCCGCGCGCTTGGCCGAAATCGGCGATGATGTTGTAGACGCCAACGGGGATGTCGCTGCGCACTTCGCGGTGGTGCTCATATGGCAACGCGTCTTCCACCACCTGGATGTCGCCTAACGCCGTCGCCAGCTCGTCGCTGCGCGCGCGATCGCGCTGCAGCAGGGAAAGTGAGAAGAAAGTCTTCACGCCGTAGAGCGCATCGTCGTAGGTCTCATAGGCGCCGATTTGTGCGTTCAGATTCCCGCTGAACTCGCTTGTCACCCAGGCGGCGTCGCCGCCCTCATAATCGTCCGCGATCAAGTCGCGCGCACGCAGGCGCAGATAGCGCGCGAAAGCGGGATCGTTCCGCTCGACGTGGGCAGCGGCCGCATTGAGCCGGTCGTAGACGAAGAAGATGTCGTCTGCGTAAGCGACTGAAGAAGGCACAGACAGATAGGTGTCGCTCGCGAGTAAGCGTTCGCGCAACCCCGGATGCAGCGTCTCCAAGGCCGGGTAGCGGTCGAGCGCGCTGAGCGCGCGGCGCCGGTTGTCCGGGCTCGCCGCCCACACGACAGCACGGTCGTCGAGCAATTCGACTCGGCGCGCCGGATTGTCGGTGAGATAGGCGTCGAACGCCTCGCGCGTCGTGCCCTCGGGGTACATGTTGCGCGCCGGCGTTTCGGCGGCCACGTCGAGGAACGCCTCGCGCTGATTATCCAACGTGGTTGTAATCGGCCCGCGCATCAGGCGGAACAGCGTGCGCTGCGCCTCCAGCTCCGGGCGCGCCTCCAAAAACGCCGCCGCCGCACGCGCCTGCGCGTGGTTTTGCTGCATATAGAGCAGATGCAGACGCTCGCCCGCTGCGATCAGTTCGCGCACCGCGGCCTGCTCGCCGGGGGTGAGGGTGGATAAGTCGGGCGCCAGGTGCAGCGTCTGCGTGCGCCCCAAGATCGGTTCTATCTGTGCGTCGCTCCAGCGTAGGGCGATCGGCGTTGTGGGTTGCATGTTGGCCGACGTCGCCGCGCAGGCGGAGAGCGCTAGGGCGAGTGAGAAGAGAAAAGATCGCATAAAGAGCGCTCTAGCATGGCCGCCGGTTTGCCCCAAGCGCTTGGCGACAAGCCGCAACTGTGCGGTGACCGCCGGGGTAAAACCGCCAGCTGTTTGCAGAAGGCGGTCGGGTTGCTGAGGTCGCGCGCGACGCGGGCGAGTCCGCCACGCAACGATGGTTCTCCGCCAACAGTGTTGTTTCGGTCTCGCATCACAATTATGCCTAATTTGTACAACTTCATCGCTGCACGTTATTGGTGCGCGGAGGGGCAAGCTATGAGCAAGACGAACAAAGCGGCCCTGCGCTCGAAACGCCAGCGCGCAGCTAACAAGCGGTTAGCTCGAGGCGCGGGCGACAATCTATTGCTCGGCTTTCGCATCGACGAAGATATTGGCCGCTTCGGTTTCGTGGATCCGCCGCCGCAGTCACGCGCAGGCGAGCCGATCTGGCTCCAGGGCGAAGGTCACTTCATCACCATCGCCCCCACGGGCGCCGGCAAGGGCCGGGGCGCGCTGATCCCCAATCTACTGATGTATGAAGGCCCGGCAATCATCATAGATCCCAAAGGCGAGGCCTGCCGCGTCACCGCGCGCCGACGTCGCGAGATGGGTCAAAGAGTTCACATCATCGATCCGTTTGGGCTCGTCACCGAGAACACCGACAGCCTCAATCCGATGGACGCTTTTGACATTCCCGGCGTCGATCCCTCGGCGCTGGCGATGGATATCGCCAAACAGCTCTCTGGCGGCGGCATGTCGCTCAAGGACCCGTTCTGGGACATTCGCGGTCACGATCTCTCCGGCGGCGTGATCTCGGCCGTTGCGTCGACTGCGGAGCCGTTAGAACGCAATCTCAATAAGGCGCGCCGCTATCTTAAGAGCGACGACTGCACCTATAATCTCGCCGTTCTGCTCGACACCGTCGGCGCCGGCCAAGGCGATACGGCCGTGCGCGCTCTGG
>CALBSY010000036.1 GCA_937967725.1 uncultured Alphaproteobacteria bacterium
CGACACTTCGCAGCACCGGCGTAAGAGATGTGAGCCGGCTTGGCGCATTGCTTGCGGGCGTGGCCGCCGCCCGCGAGGCGGTGCGCTCACTCGAACCCGCCGATGATCGCGCCAACGAGATTCTGTTTTGGTTGAACGCCGCGGCCTCCGGCATCGAGCGGCAATTGCGAGAGCTTGCCGAGCCGAAGCATGACGAGTTGCCCGCACGGCTTGAGGCGCTGGCGGATCGGCTGCGCGCGCTGGCGCTCGGCATGGACTTCGCCTTTCTCCTCGATCGCAATCGCATGCTGCTGTCGATCGGCTATCGCGAGCAAGACGGGGCGCTCGACCCTAGCTGCTACGATTTGCTTGCCTCCGAGGCGCGCCTTGCCAGCCTCTTGGCCATCGCAAAAGGGGGCGTCCCGAGCAAGCACTGGTTCCGGCTCAGTCACGCCCTTACGCCCACAGGGTTCGGCGCGGTGCTCGTGTCGTGGTCTGGGTCCATGTTCGAGTACCTGATGCCCGCCCTCGTGATGGCCGAGCCCGAGGAAAGCCTGATCGGGCGCACCAGCCAGCGCATCGTCAAGCGTCAGATTGATTATGGCCGCGCGCGGCGAGCGCCTTGGGGAGTTTCGGAATCTGCCTACAACGCCAGAGACCTCGATCTAACCTACCAATATTCAAATTTCGGCGTGCCGGGTTTGGGCCTCAAGCGCGGCCTTGGCGATAATTTTGTCGTGTCGCCCTATTCGACAGCGCTCGCGGCCATGTTCGCGCCACGCGCTGCGATGCGCAATCTTGAGCGTTTGGCCGACATCGGCGCGTCGGGGCGGTTCGGTTTTTATGAAGCCATCGACTTTGCGCCAGAGCGCGTCCCGGCCGGGCGGAGAGCAGAGATCGTTCGCGCCTACATGTCCCACCATCAAGGCATGATCATTACCGCTCTCGCAAACACCGTCTGCAATGGCGCGCTCAGAACCTGGTTCCACGCCGATCCGCTCATCCAAGCCTTCGATCTGTTGCTACAAGAGCGCGCGCCTCGGGAAGCGCACGAGCCTCCCGCATTCGCCAGTCTCGCCCAAAGCAACGACGCCGTCGCTCTTGCCCAATCCCCCCCGCACCGGCGTTCTCCGAGCCCATGGAGCGCCTCTCCCGCCACGCACCTTCTCTCCAACGGGCGCTATCAGGTGATGCTGAGCGCCGCCGGCTCGGGCTACAGCGCTTGGGGCGGGCGGATGATCACGCGATGGCGCGAAGACGCCACGCGAGACGATTGGGGCAGCTATTTCTATCTCAGAGATGTCGAGACCGGCGCCTTTTGGTCGCCAACGCTGCAGCCCGCCTGCCATCGCGAGCACAATCACCGCGCCGCCTTTACCGAAGAGAAGGCCGAGTACGTCTGCGAAGCGGACGGGCTCACCACTGAACTCGAAGTGATCGCATCTGAAGAAGATGACGCTGAGGTGCGCCGTCTGAGCATCTGCAATTGCGGCTCGCGGGCGCGCGAAATAGAAGTCACCTCCTTCATGGAGTTAGCGCTGGCGCCGGCGGGGGCGGATATCGCCCATCCGGCCTTCTCCAAGCTCTTCATCGAGACCCAGCACCTGCCCGGGGGCGCATTGCTGGCGACAAGGCGCCGCCGCGATCCGAGCGAGGCCGAGATCTGGGCTGCACACCTCGCGGTCGTTGAAGGCCAATGCCTCGGGCGCCACGAGTTCGAAACCGACCGCGCCAAGTTCATCGGGCGCTTGCGCGATGTCCGTGCGCCGCTTGCCGCCATCAGCGGCGCCCCATTGTCGGGTGCAACTGGCGCAACGCTCGACCCCATTTTCTCCTTGCGGCGGCGCCTGCGCATCGAACCGGGCGAAATTCGGCGCCTTCAATTCTGGACCATGGCGGCGGACACGCGCGAACATATTCTTCACCTCGTCGACAAGCTCAATGACTCTGCCGCGTACGAGCGCGCAGCAGCGCTTGCGTGGACGCAGGCGCAAGTGGAACTCCATCATTTGAACCTGGACCGGCACGCAGCTGGGCTTTACCAGAGCCTCGCCGGGCACCTCATTTACGCCAATTCCGCCATGCGGGCGCGTCCTGAGATCATCGCCGAGGGACGCGCCGAGCAATCCGTGCTTTGGAGTCTGGGGCTTTCAGGCGATCTGCCGATCATGCTCGTCGAGATGTCCGAACCTCAGCAAATCGGACTTGTTGAAGACGCACTCCAAGCCTTCGAATACCTGCAGACCAAGCGCTTGGCCTTCGACCTCGTTATCATCAATGCGCGCGGCGCCTCTTATCAACAGGATCTGCAGTTCGCCATTGAGAACGCGGTGCGAATAAGCCAGGCGCGGCCGCGGATCGGAGGCGATCCGCCGGCGGGACAAGTCTATCTTCTGCGCGCCGATCTCATCTCCCAGGACGCGCGCGCGGCGCTCGAAGCGGCCGCGCGTGTGGTTTTTCGTGGCGAGGCCGGCCGGCTTGCGCAGCAATTGCGCCGCCGGATTGAGACCGAACATCACGGTGTGCGATGCGCCCACGCCCTCGCGCCCGCCGCCGCCCTCGCAGCGCCCGCGCGCGCCCCTGACCTTGACTATTTCAATGGCTTTGGCGGATTCGCCGAGAACGGCGAATACGTCATCGCCTTGGCCCCCGGCCAAGCAACCCCCGCGCCATGGATCAACGTGGTGGCCAACCAAAGCTTCGGCTTCCAGGTCAGCGAGGCGGGCGCCGGCTTTGCCTGGTCGCAAAACAGCCGCGAACGCCAGATCACGCCATGGTCAAACGATCCGCTCGGCGATGCGGCGGGACAAGCCATCTTCATTCGCGATCGCGACACGGGCGAGCTGTGGAGCCCGACGCCTGCGCCCATGCGCGATGAGGGCGCCGCTTACGTCATTCGCCACGGCCACGGCTACAGCCGCTTTGAGCACCAATCGTGGGGGATCAAGCTCGCTCTCACCGAATATGTCCCGTTGTCCGATCCGGTAAAAGTTTCGCGGCTGCACATCGCCAACACCACTGATCGCCCACGTACGCTTTCGATCACCGCTTACCTGGAGTGGGTGC
>CALBSY010000037.1 GCA_937967725.1 uncultured Alphaproteobacteria bacterium
GCCGGGGAGGCTGTGGCGGCGGGGGCGGTAGAAGGTGCACGCGCCCGTATCGGCGGGCTGGAGGGCGTCGCGCAGCGACTGATGGGATGCGCCTGCGGCGAGCCGTTCGATGCGGAGGAGCTTTATCAAGAAGTGAGAGCGACTGCGCCTTACGCCGGGCTGTCGCGCGCGCAGTTTGATCGTGTAATCGATCTCGTCGCCACCGGCGGCTACGCGTTGCGCAACTACGACCGCTATCGCCGCATCGTGCAAGACGCGAAGACTGGGCGCTGGCGAGCGCGCAATGCAGCGATGGCGCAACAGCATCGGATGAATGTGGGCGCGATCGTTGAGTCCGAGATGCTCGATGTGCGCTTGGCGCATCGCGCGGCGGAGCGCTCGCATCCCGGTGTGCCGAAGAGCGAGGGACCGCGCCCTCTGGTGGCGGGCCGGCGGCTCGGTCAGATCGAAGAATGGTTCATCGAGGGGCTGACGCCGGGCGACACGTTCATCTTTGCCGGCGAGATCCTCCGCCTGGTCGGCGTACGCGAAACGGATGCGCTGGTAGTCCGTGCGAGCGGGCAACAAAACCCCAAGATTCCCTCGTACGCCGGTGGCAAATTTCCGCTCTCCACGTTTCTGGCGGGGCGGGTGCGGCGCATGCTGCACGATCCGGCGCACCAGACCTCGTTGCCGCCACAGGTGCGCGACTGGATCGGAATGCAGAAACGGCGTTCGATCGTGCCGACGCCGGATGAGATGCTGATCGAGACCTTTCCGCGCGCCGCGAAACACTACCTCGTCTGCTACCCGTTCGAGGGACGTCTAGCCCACCAGACCTTGGGTATGCTGATTACGCGCCGGCTTGAGCGGGCTGGAAAACATCCGCTTGGCTTTCTCGCCAGCGAGTATGCGGTGGCGGTCTGGGGGCTGGAGCCGATGGGCGGCCTCGAGCTCGCTGCGCTGTTTGACGAGGACATGTTGGGAGATGACCTGGAAAGCTGGCTCGGCGAATCCACGCTGATGAAGGCGATGTTCGCTAAGTGCGCCGTGATCTCGGGTATGATCGAGCGACGCATGCCTGGCGCCGAAAAGAAAAGCGGGCGTCAGGTCACGTTCTCCGCCGATCTCATCTACGACGTCCTGAAACAGTATGAGCCCGATCATATCTTGATGCAGGCCGCGTTCGCGGACGCAGGCGAAGGATATCTCGATCTAAAACGGCTTGGCGCGCTGCTGCGCCGCATCCAGGGCCGCATCGTGCATAAGGATCTGGATCACGTATCGCCGTTTGCGGCGCCGGTGATGCTGGAGATGGGCCGCGTGCCGATCCAAGGCCAAGCGGAAGAAGCGATCTTGGAAGACGCTGCGTCACTTATAGCGGAAGCGATGAGCTAGGACGTTGCACCGTTCGCGGCGCCGTCGCACTGTGCCGCAACAATTCGAGGGATGAGATGCGTACTATCTGTGCGCTCGCGCTTGTGTTTTTATTGAGCGGCGCGGCACAGGCGCAAGTGAGCGAAGCGACGCGGGCGGCGCATGAGGCCTTCGCGCGCACGCTGCCTTGGCAGGATCGGGAGGACGAGGATTTTGCGGCGCGTGGTTTCCTCGCTGGACCGGATAGCGCGGCCATTGTTTCCGCAAACGGCGCTGTCGTCTGGGACTTCGCCGCCTACGATTTCTTACGCGGCGAACCGCCGGAAACGGTAAATCCCAGTCTGTGGCGGCATGCGCGCTTACTGACGCGCGCGGGCCTCTTCCAAGTCAGCGACCGCGTGTATCAGTTGCGCGGCTTCGATCTCGCCAACATGACGATTGTGATCGGCGATACTGGCCTTATCGTCATCGATCCACTTACGAGCATCGAGAATGCGCAGGCGGCGCTTGCGCTCGCCCGCCGCCATCTGGGCGAGCGGCCGGTGCGCGCGGTGATCTACACGCACAGCCATATCGATCACTTTGGCGGGGTGCGCGGGGTGGTCGGCGCGGATGACGTGGCGTCCGGCGCGGTCGACATCATCGCGCCGGACGGCTTCATGGAGCACGCCGTCACCGAGAATGTGATCGCCGGCAATGCGATGGGACGGCGCGCCATGTACCAGTTCGCCACCGGTATTGCGCCCGGGCCCGAAGGGCAGATGACTTCAGGCATCGGCGCCGCCGTATCGGCGGGTACATTCACGCTGATTCCGCCGACCCGTACGATCACCCGCACCGGCGAAACGCTCACCATCGACGGCGTGCGCATCGAATTCCAACTGACGCCCGGTTCGGAAGCGCCGGCGGAAATGAACTTCTTCTTTCCCGATCTCGGCGTCCTATGCATCGCCGAGAACGCCACCGCGACGATGCACAACATCCTCACCCCGCGCGGAGCGCTGGTGCGCGACGCCAAAGCGTGGGCGGACTATCTGACCGAGGCTCTGCGTCTCTATGGCGCGCGCACCGAGATTATGGTCAGCAGCCACGCGTGGCCGCGCTTCGGTAACGACCGCGCGATCGACTTCATCGCCAGCCATCGCGACGCTTACAAATATCTGCATGATCAGACGGTGCGGCTGATGAATGCCGGCTACACCGATCGCGAGATCGCCGAACGCGTGCGTCTGCCGGAAGCGCTCGCAGCACGGTGGTTCAATCATGGCTACTACGGCACCATGATGCACAACTCGCGCGCGGTGTATCAGCGCTACATGGGCTGGTACGATGGCAACCCCGCCAATCTCAACCCGTTGCCGCCGGAAGAGGAAGCGACGCGCTTCGTGCGCGCGGTGGGCGGACCCGAGCGCGTGCTGGCCGAGGGGCGCCGTGCGTTTGACGAAGGCGATTACCGCTGGGCCGCCCGTGTGCTCAATCACCTGATTTTTGCGGCGCCGGATCACGGCGATGCGCGCGCGCTGTTGGCGCGCACGCATCGCCAAATGGCGTGGCAATCGGAAAGCGCCATCTGGCGCAACATGTATCTCGTTGCCGCGCGCGAGCTGGAAGAGGGAACGCCAGATCGGCCGCCGCAAGTCGTAAGCGCCGATCTGGTCGCTGCGACGCCGACCAGCTACATCCTCGATCTCCTTGCCGTACGGCTCGATCCCGAACGCTTGGGTGAGCGCCGTTTTGCCTTCAATCTCGTTTTCCCTGAACGCAACGAGCGCTTCGCCGTCACCGTCGCTAATGGCGTATTGGTGCATGAAGCAGACGTCACTCTCGCCGAGGCGCCGACTGTCACAGCGCCGCGCGGCGTATTTCTTCAGGCGATGGCGACGGGAACCATGACGCGCGCGGTTCTGCGCGGCGACGTGCGGATTGCCGGCGATCGCCGCGCTCTGCAGGGTCTTGGGGACATCTTCGAGACGCCAGATCCGAATTTTCCTATCGTGCAGCCGTAACGAATCCGGTTTGATCGCCGCCCATATGCCCTTGCTCGCCCGCCCCAGCCCGAAGCCGCCGCGCAAGCCGCGCATGCCGGGCCGCGCGCCGGCGCCGCTGGCGATCGTGGGCGCAAACGTCGAAGCGCGCTTGGCGGGCGCGCTGGTGACGGCGCTGCCCCAAGGCGCGCTTTGGATTGAGGAGGCGCGGGCGCTCGTCGTCTCGGATATGCACTTGGAGAAGGGCTCATCGTACGCGGTGCGCGGCCAGATGCTGCCGCCCTATGACACGCACGCCGTGTTGCTCAAGTTGACAAACTTGGTGATGCAATTGTCGCCGGAAATCATCGTATCGCTCGGGGACTCCTTTCATGATCGGGCGGGACCTGCGCGTATGGACGGGCGCGATCGGGAATTGCTGCAGCTGCTGATGTCGCGCTGCGATTGGGTCTGGGTCGAAGGCAACCACGACGGCAAGAGCGCAGAGACGCTCGGCGGCGTCGCACGCGACGTGCTGCATCTCGGCGCGTTGGTATTGCGGCACGAGCCGACCCAGGGCGCAGCGCCGGGCGAGATTTGCGGCCACCTGCATCCGTGCGCGCGCGTCGGCGGGCGCGGCCGCAGCGTGCGGCGGCGCTGCTTCGCAACGGATGGCGAACGCATGGTGATGCCGGCCTTCGGCGCGTTCACCGGCGGACTCAATTTGTGCGACGATGCATTCGCGCCTCTGTTTCCTAACGGCGCGATTGCGCTGGTGCTTGGCCGCGAACGTGTTCTGCCCGCGCCGGTCGAGCGCCTACTGCCCGATTAGAAGCGCTGCAGCACCGTCGCCAGAGGGATTAGCAAGCACACGATCATCGCGCCCCCGGTAAGCACTTGGCGCAGGAGCGGATACCATTCCGGCGCGCCTGCGTGGGCCGCGCTTCGATGGTCCCAGATGTACTGAACCGCAAATAGCCCCGCGAATGCCGATGCAGCGCCGAGCGCCGCCGGCACGAGCACGACGAACAGGGCCAATGCCCATCCAGCCAGCGCCGGCAGTGCGCTGAACACCAACCGCAACGGGTTTGGAGTCTGCGGCGCGCGCATCAACTCGAAGCCGCAGCGAACGCCGCCGAGGAAGGAGAGCAGGGCGGCCGCGTAAATGGAGAAGCTAAGTGCGCCGATATGGGCGGTGTCGGTGTGTTGTGAGAGCGAAACCAGCGCCGACACGGCAAGTGGCACAAGACCGAGGAAGCCCAACCGCAAAGCCGCCCGCGGCAGGAATGGAGGCGGATCGTCGCTCACGAGCGGCGGAACAATAACGCCGAAAGCCAGCCGGACAACAACGCGAGCAGCACCGTTACAACGCCATAGAGAAACGATTGCGTGGTGGCGAGATCGTGGATGCGCCGCTCGATTCCAACACGTGAAATGGTGACGGGAATGCGCTGCGATGAAATTAGCCGGCCGTCGCGAAAGAGATAGGTGTCGGCGTGATATTGCGCGATCGGTGCGTTTGCAGGCAGGCGCACGACAGCGCGAAACAGACCGCCCTGATACATGGTGAGCCCGCCGCGCCGCTCAGGCGTGCTGGCGCCGGTGTAGTATTGATAGAGGCCTTGTTCAAACCGCAGTCGTACAAGCGCGCGCCGGTACGCCGAAGGATCGCCGCCCTCGGGCACGGCGCTTGCGAGTTGCGCGGATGCAGCCGGATCGAGTTGGTAGCGCCAGATCGATTCCGGGCTGGCGATTTGCCGAAGCGGCCGGTTGCTCAGAACGGCGAAGAACGACGGCGCCTCGGCAAAGCGCACGGGATCGCCATTGATCCAGATGCCGTACACACTGCGTTTGCGCATCACCACCGTGCTCTCGTTGGGGCCGCGCACAACGACGACAATGTCGCCGCGCCCGCGCCGATCGGGATTCACGCCGAACACCGTGATGTAGGAGCCGCGATAGTCCGAGCTGACGGTGATCTGCTCCTCGGCCACCGCCGCCGGCAGATCCGAAGCGACGTCGCCGGGATTCTGCGCGCTTGCGGGCGCCGCAAGCACCAGAAACGCCAAGGCCGCCAATACGCGCTTCACCAGAGCCCCCCGCCCAACACGTACGGCTCTTCTGGCGGGACGACGACGTCCAGCAGGAATTTGACGCTGGCGACCAACAGAATGAGCCCGAGCAGGGCGCGAATGTGCTCGTTCTTGAGCCGTGCGCCAGTTCGCGCTCCGAGTTGCGCGCCGACGACGCCGCCCAGCATCAACATGGCCGCAAGCACGAGATCGACGGTTTGCGTCGCCGTCGATTGCAGGATCACAACCAGCGACGTGACAATCAGCACCTGAAACAGCGAGGTGCCGACAACGACATTGGTGGGCATGCGCAAGAGATAGATCATCGCCGGAATCAGGATGAAGCCGCCGCCGACGCCCATCATCGCCGCCAGTGCGCCGATCAAGTAACCGAGCACAAGCGGCGGAATGACGCTGATATAAAGGCCTGAACGCGGGAAAGGGATGCGGAAGGGCAGTGTGTGCGCAATGGTGCGCGCTGGGCGGCGTAGGATGCTGACGCCGCGATGGGTGCGCCCGCGCATGACGGCGTAGCTCTCGGCCAGCATCAGCCAGCCGACTCCCGCGAGCAGGAAGAGGTAGAGCAGCGAGATCAGCAGATCGAGCTGTCCGAGCCGCAGCAGCCGCTCGAACAGCCACACGCCAGACGCGCTGCCGACGATGCCGCCGACCGACAGCAGCATGCCCATGCGCCAGTCGACAGACTTACGGCGCGTCTGCGTCATGATGCCGGAAAAGGAAGTAGCCGCGATCTGGCTCGCGCCGGTCGCCACTGCAACTGGCGCCGGCACGCCAAGGAACATGAGCGTTGGCGTCATGATGAAGCCGCCGCCGACGCCCACAAGCCCCGACACAAAGCCGACGCTGCCGCTGACCAATAGGACAAGCAGCACGTTCACCGGCATCTCGGCGATCGGCAGGTAGATCAATTATCTAGCTCTGAACTTCGCGCAGCGTTGTGCTTGGCAGTCCTTATGAGCAGCGTCGCCGCGAGAGGCAACGCTGCTCAGCCGGTGCGTGCAAGAAACGCGGCGTTAGGCGCCGGAACGCGCCCACGGCCGGGCGCCGAATTCGCCATTGGCGATGGCGCTGGCCGCACGCGGACGGAAGGCCTGCGCCCGCGCCCGCGCCTGTTCGACCTGGTTGGCTTGAAGCTGGCTTTCGAGGGCCGTGGCGCGCGCGCCCGCGTCCTGATCGCCCTGGCGGGCGGCCACCAGGAACCAGAACAGCGCTTCCGATGCGCTCGCGTTCACGCCGCGTCCTTGCTGATAGAGGACGCCCAGATTGTATTGGCTGTCGGCGACGCCGAGCTCGGCCGCTTGTCGGAACCAGCGGAAGGCCGCACCCTCGTCCAAGGGCGCGCCTTCGCCGCGAGCAAAGTAGACGCCAAGATCGTGCATCGCGCGTCGATTTCCCGAAGCGGCGGCGCGTTCGGTCCATTGCCGCGCGACCGCGAGATCGACAGAAACGCCTTCACCGCGCTCGTAGAGTTTTGCGAGGCGATACTGGGCCATGGCGAAGCCGCGATCAGCGGCGCGCCGCAAGAGCGTGACGCCTTCCTGCGTGCGACCCGCCGACAAGCGCTGCAGCGCAAGCTCGTATTGCGCGGTGAGGTCGCCCGCTTGCGCGGCTTGCTCAATCGTTGCGCTCCGCGGCGGCAGTGGGCCGGCGACGATATTGCCCTGCGTAGCCCCGTTTTCCGCAACCGGCGCTCCCGTCGCGGCCGGATCGACCATGCCTTCGGCCGGCGCTTCGGCGAAGGGATCGTCCGCTGGCGCAGGGGCCGGTGCATTAGGATCGGCCGCGGCGGGCGGCGCCGCTTCAGGATTGTGCGGGGCCGTGACGCCTGTCGGGTCTTGTCGCCCGTTGAGCCACCAGGCCCCGCCGAGCAGCAGGGCGGCGATCAGGCTCGCCGTGCCCCAAAGCACAATGCGGCTCGATCCGCGCAGGCTGAGCTGCGGCGCCGCGCCCGTTTCGTTGCGTGTCTTGGGCAGCGATTGCGCCTGGGCGGCTTTGCGCGCGTTGGCGAGATAATCGTTCTTGCCCGGGGGCAGGTTGGGTTCGTCAAGCGGGGGCAGCGGGCCGATTTCAGAAGCGCCATCTTCCGCGTTCGGCGCGGTGAGCACTGTGGCGTCCGCTTCGGCCGTGCTGAGCGGCGGCAGTTCGCCTGTGATCTCCGGCGACCAGAACGGATCGTCGTCCTGCGGCGGCGGCGTAGCGGCCTCGCTGGCCGTCTCCGGCGTTTCCAGCGGCGCCGACGCGTCGATATGATCGTCGATCAGCAGATCGTCGTCGCCGAAGTCGGCAGCTGTGAACTCGGGCGGTGCATAGCTCTTGGTTTCGGCGGTTTCCGGCAGGCTGACGTCATCGTCATCGACAAGCAGGTCGTCGATGCTCTCCTCGAAATAGATGTCGTCCACGGCCGGGCTGTGAGCAGGCGCATCGGCGCTCGTGGTCTCGGATGGTTGCGCTGGCGACAGCGGCGCTGCGCGCACCGGTTGGGCCGCGTCCATCGGTGAAACGAACGGCTCGTCTTCGTTCTCATCGAACACCGGGAAGTCGTCGAAGCGGCGCGAGGGCGTGGGGATCGCATCAAACCGCACCTCGTCGCCGGTTTCGGGTTCGCGTCCGCTCTCGAACTGCTCGAGCCGGGTTGCAACACTGGTTACTGCCTTCTGCACCGGCGCAATCGCTTCGGCGGAATGCTCTTCCACTTCCGCCAGCCGCTGCATAATCGAGCCTATGGCGTCTGTGACGCGAGCGTTGGAGCGCTCCTCGCTGTCGAGCATGCGTTCGCCAAGCTCACGCGCGAGCGTATCCTGGCGCGCGTTGAAGCGTTCGCCCATGCGCGCCACTTGTTCGCCGACCTGTTCGATCGCTTGCGCGCTACGGCTTTCGACAGCGCCGACGCGCTCTTCCAGGCGCTCGGAGAGGCGGCCAACTTCAAGCCCCATGCGGTCGAACGCGGCGGCTTCGCGGCGCTCGATCTCGTCGAAGCGCGCTTCCAATGTTTCCGACATGCGCGCCAGCTCTTCGCGTACGGCGGCGCCGGCGGCATCGTCGTTGCGCGACTCTACCGTGCGCAAGCGCTTGTCGACCGTCTCCGACATGCGCCGGATTTCGAGCGAGATGGCTTCAATGGTCTGCGCCTGGCGGCGCTCCGCGGCGGCGAGGCGGCGGTTGACGTCGGCCAGCGCGCCCTCCAGCCCTTCACCTGCGACTCCTTCCAACGCGGCCTGCATCTGACCGGCCAGTTCGCTGCGTGCTTCGCCGACCATTTGCGAGACCGATTGCGCCATGCTGTCGAGGCGCTGTTCCAGCATCGCGCGCACGGCTTCGGTTTCCTGCATCGCCTGCGACTGCTCCACGCGGGCGCCGAGCGAAGAGACGGTCTCTTCCAGAGTGCGGATGGCGGTGTTGGCCGTGTTCTCGGTTTCGGCGATACGCGCGGAGAGACGCTGCAGCGCTTCGTCCAACGTCTTGACCGCGCCATCGACTTCGACATTGCCGCCGCTCTCGACCGCGGCAAGGCGCGCTTCGAACGCGGCGAGCGCGCCCGACACGGGGCTATCCTCAGTGCGCGTCTCCAGCGCCGCGAGGCGTTCGGCGATGTGCTGCTGCTGTTGGCGCAAGTCACTGACATCGACCGCGCCTGAAGCGGTAGCGACGTCTTCCACTTGCTTGAGCCGCGCGGCCAATGTGAGTTGCGCGTTGCGAAGATCGGCGATCGCGGCGCCCGCGGCCTGGCGCAAGCCAGCCGTCGTTTCACGCGCGCCAGCTTCGGCGCGCTCGATGCGCGAAATCAGCGCCGCCTGCTCGGCGCGCAATTGTTCGGCTGTGCCGCCGTGCTTGCCGATCTCTTCTTCCACGACTTCGCGCACGCCGCTGCGCACCTCGGCGATTGCGGTCTCGACCGCGCGGCGGGTGGAGGATTCGGTTTCGCTTAGCCGTTCGCTCAGTTCTTCCTGCAAGCGGCGCAATTCGGCCACCGCGTCGGCGGAGGCTTGGTTGGCCTGCCGGGCGGCTTCTTCGGCGACGGTGCGCGCCTCCGCGAGTGTCTGTTTCAGCGCGCTTTCGCGGTTCTCCATTTCAGAGGTGAGGTACGATGCGGCGGCTTCGGCGCGGCGCGCGACTTCTTCCGCCAGGGCGGCTTGGCTCTGCAGCCGCTCTTTCACGTCGTCGATTTCGCCCTTCGCCCCGTCGAGCGCTTGACGGCTCTGCGCCGCTTCTTCCTCGGCGCGCTGCAATTTGCCGGAAAGGGTCTCGCCGGCGGCGCGGAATTGTTCCAGTGCTTCGGCTATGCGCTCAGCAGCCTCGGTTGAAGCCGCTTCCGCATCTTCGATACGCGCCGCGAGACCAAGCACCGAGCGGTCGATTGTAGAGACGGCGCGGTCAAGACCGGTTACCGCGAGTTGAGTGCGGCGCTCGATCGATTCAATGCGTTGTACGAGACGCGTTGGATCCGTGGGGCGGGGCGGCAGCCCGCCGACTTGCCAATCGTCGTCGTTGTCGATGTCGTGATGCGCCAGGCCATAACGCCGCGTGCGCACCGGCGCGTGCGGTGATTGTTGTGGCGGGTGAGCACTCCCGCCGCCGTTGCCGGTCTGATGGCCGGCGAGCGCCGCACTCAAATATTCGCCGAGGCTCATACCCTGACGCGCCGCTGCCTCGCGCGCAGCCTCTCGCACCTTCGGGTCGATGCCCTTCACGCTCCAGCTTTGCGCGCCGCTCATAATCCGCCCTTCGCGTTGGAGCCGCGCTGCCCAGCGCAACTCACGCCCAACCCCGGACGAATTCGAAAGATTCGAGAATCGCCCACGACTTTGCAGTGTCGATCAAAGGCGGTTGCGTGTTAATGGCGCGTAAAATCGTAAACGTGAGTTAGCCATGAGCGACACGCCGCGCAGTTTCGGTTCCGAAATCCAAGGCGCGATCTATTTGCGCGGGCTCGGCGGCGCGAAGCCGGAGATACCCACAAGCTTCACCGGTCTTGAACGCGCGGCGCAGGCCCAGATGACGCCCGAAGCATGGGCGTACACTGCGGGTTCCGCGGGGTTGGAGAGCGCGGCTGAGGCCAATCGCGCTGCATTTTCACGTTTTCCGATCGCGCCCCGCATGCTCGCCGGCGCTGCGCAGCGTGATTTGACGTGCGAAATGTTCGGCGTGCGCGTTGCTGCGCCGGTACTCACATGCCCGGTCGGCGTGCTCGAAATGATGCATGCGGACGCCGATCTCGCGGTGGCGCGCGCAATGGGGCGGCTGAACCTGCCGATGATCATTTCGTCGCAGGCGTCGTTCCCGATGGAGCAGATCGCGGACGCGAACGGCGACGGGCCGCGTTTTTACCAGCTTTATTGGGGCAAGTCTGACGCTATCGCCGAGAGTTTTGTGAAGCGCGCCGAAGGCTGCGGCTGCAAAGCCATCTTCATCACGCTCGACACGACAGTTCTGGGCTGGCGCCCGCGCGACCTGGATCTCGGCTTCCTGCCGTTTCTGCGTGGTCAGGGCATCGCACAATACACATCCGATCCGGCGTTCCGCGCGCTGCTGCCGCAAAGTCCAGAGGACAATCCGCAAGCGGCCGCGTTCCAGTTCACGCAAGTGTTCTCCGATCCGGGTCTCGACTGGAGGCGCATCGCTAAAATCAGATCGTGGACGAAACTGCCGGTGATCCTGAAAGGCATCATGCGCGCCGATGACGCGCTGAAGGCGGTAAGCGAAGGCTATGACGGCGTGATGGTGTCGAATCATGGCGGGCGTCAGGTCGATGGCGGCATGGGTGCGCTCGATGTGCTGCCGGCGGTGGCCGCAGCTGTC
>CALBSY010000038.1 GCA_937967725.1 uncultured Alphaproteobacteria bacterium
CGCAATGATCCGATCTTCGCCACCCGCGGCTTCGATCTCTCGCTGAGCCAGGACGTCGCCGGACTGGGTGGCGAAGTGAATTACTTACGCACTGAGGTCGAAGGCGGCGTCTATTACGGGTTGCCGTGGCAAGGGTGGCGGCTCAGTGGTCGTCTAAGCGCGGGTTATATTTTCGGTTGGGGCGGCGACGATATCCGCATTAACGACCGCTTCTTTAAAGGCGGCTCATCATTCCGTGGTTTCGATGTCGCAGGGATCGGTCCGCGGCAACTGCTTGTTGACGATGTCACGGGTGAGATCGTCGAAGAAGGTGATGCAATCGGCGGCAACGCGTTCGCTATCGGTACGATCCAGCTCGACGTGCCCTTGCCGTTGCCTGAATCTTTCGGTGTGGACGGGGCGTTGTTCACGGAGTTTGGCACGCTTGGCATCGTGGACGCGGCCAGCCGCCAGACTGTCGATATTCCGGGCGCCAATCGGATTATCGTAGCCGATGAGGCGGCTTTCAGAGCTGTGGCTGGGGTGACTGTGTTCTGGGATTCGCCGTTCGGCCCAGTGCAGTTCGATTTCGCTCACCCCCTCGCTTACGAGGACTACGATCGGCGTGAAGAGTTCCGGTTCTCAACCAGGACGCGTTTCTAAGGAGTAGGCGCAGCATGCGTTTTATGAGTTCAGTTTGCGCGGTCGCCGTGGCGGCGGTCGCGATGGCGGCGGCGTCCGACGCCTCTGCCCAGCGTAATCGTGGCAACGGCGCAACCAGCGTCGTCGTTTTCAATTACCAGCGCGTTCTGGCGGAATCGACGGCCGGACGCGGCATGGTCGCCTCGCTACAATCCATCGGCCAGCAGATTCAGCAGGAGGCGCAAGCGCTCGCGCCAGAAGGGCAGTCGCTGCAGGAAGAACAGCAGCGTTTGGAAAACACGCTGCGCAACTTGTCGCCGGAACAGCGGCGGAACAACAGTCAGCTTCAAGCCTTCGCTCAGCGTGCGCAACAGTTCCAGTCGCGGCGGGCGCAGCTTCAGGGTGACATGGAATGCACGCAGCTGCTCGCGTTGCGCGCGTTCGACCAACAGATTTCGCCAGTGGTTCGCCAAGTGATGGAGTCCCGCGGCGCAGGCGTGGTTCTCGACGCCGACGCGACCCAGCTGCACTCGCCGCAGTTCGATGTGACGACCGAAGTGCTCGAGCGCGTGAATCAGTCGGTTCCGTCCATCACGGTCACCCGTCGCCCTTACACGGAATGTTTGCCGCAGCAGCAGGCGACGGGCCAGTAACACAGGCCGTGACATAGGGCTTCGGCGGCGCCAGCATGGCGGGCGCATGATCGACCCTCGTTTCTACGAAGCGCTCGGACCGGTAACGGTCCGAGCGCTTGCGCCTACGGCGGATCTCGGCGGAGACGCCGAGGCGGTCGTTTCAAGCGCCGCTCCATCGGACCGGGCCGGACCGGAAGATCTCTGTTATTACGAAGCCAAACGCGCCAAACCGTTGCTGAGCGCGCCCGCGGCCTGTGTGGTGACGCCTGCTCAGGCGCACCTAGCCCCGAATGCCAAGGCGCTGATCTTTGCCGACAATCCCCGCGCGGCGTTCGCGCGATTACTGCCGTCCCTTGCGCGTCCGCGTGCGCTGGACTTCACACGGACGATCGATCCCTCGGCTCGGATTGAGGCGGGGGCGCGTATCGGCCCTGGCGCCGTGATCGGCGCCGGCGCGTCCATAGGGGCGGAAGCGGAAATCGGGCCAAACGCCGTAATCGGGCCAGGCGTCGCCATCGGGCGGCGCAGCCGCGTTGGCGCTGGCGCCTATATCGGTTTTGCTCTGGTGGGCGACGACGTGACCATATTGGCGGGCGCAGTTGTCGGCGATCAGGGTTTCGGCATTGCGCCCGACCCTGGCGGGCCGGTGGACGTGCCACATTTGGGCCGAGTGATAATTCAGGACCGCGTTACGCTAGGCGCCAACTCAACTGTGGATCGCGGCCTGTTTGACGACACCGTGATCGCTGAGGCGGCGAAGATCGATAATCTTTGCCACATCGCCCACAATTGCACGATCGGACGTGGCGCGCTGATCGCGGCGTTCGCGGGCATTTCCGGCTCCACAGAAATCGGCGACGGCGCGATCCTCGCTGGCCGCGTGGGTATTGCCGATCACCGAAAGATCGGGGCGGGCGCCACGCTTGCCGGGGCGTCGGCAGTGATGCAAGACGTGCCGGCTGGCGAGATCTGGATGGGCTATCCGGCCAAGCCAATGCGCAAGTTTCTGCGTGAAGTGGCTTGGCTCAATCGAAAAACCGGGGCGCGCGATGAAGGCGAGTGACCTGACCGAACAGCAGAAAACGCCGAGAGATGTGATCGAGATCGGTGAAGTGATGCGCCGGCTGCCGCATCGCTACCCTTTTTTGCTTGTGGACCGCGCCGTCGAATACATTCCCAACAAGTCGATCCGCGGCATCAAGAACGTCACCATCAACGAGCCGTTTTTTCCCGGACACTTTCCGGGCGCCCCTGTGATGCCGGGCGTGCTGCAAATCGAAGCCCTGGCTCAAACCGGCGCGCTGCTGATGTCAAAGACTCTCGAAGCGGACATAACGAAGCACTTGATCCTGTTCATGTCGGTCGAGAATGCGCGCTTCAAGCGGCCAGTGATGCCGGGCGACGTCATGGAAATGCCGGTCGAGGTGCTGTTTCAGCGGCGTAACATTTTCAAGTTTCGCGGGCGCGTCGAGGTGGCGGGACAACTTGCCACCGATTGCGAATTTGCGGCGATGAAGGCGGATCGGCCCGATTGATGAGCGCGAAAATCCACCCGACCGCCGTCGTCGACAAGCACGCGGAACTGGGCGCCGACGTTGAGATTGGCCCCGGCTGCGTCATCGGCGCGAACGTGAAGCTTGGAGACCGCACACGGCTCATTGCTCACGTCTTCATCGAAAGCCACACCGAGATCGGTAAGGACAATACGGTGTTCCCATTCGCCGGTTTGGGCGGAACGCCGCAGGATCTGTCCTATGCTGGTGAGCCGACGCGCCTGGTCATCGGCGACAACAATGTTATCCGCGAGCATGCAACGCTGCACCGCGGAACTGTGCGCGGCCGTTCAGTGACGACGATCGGCAGCAACTGTTTGATCATGGGCAATTGCCATGTCGCCCACGATTGTATCGTTGGCGATAACGTGATCATGGCGCAGACCGCCACTATTGGCGGTCATGTTCGTGTCGGCGATTACGCTTTTCTCGGTGGTCTTTCGGGCGTCCATCAACACGGCCGCGTAGGGCGCCACGCTTTCGTAGGCGCTTCAGCGCTTATGACAACCGATTTGATCCCATTCGGTTCGGCTATCGGCAATCATGCTCATCTCGCCGGGCTCAACGTGGTTGGCCTCAAGCGGCGTAACTTCTCTCGCGACAAGATTCACGATCTTCGCGCCGCTTACCGGCTGCTGTTTGCCGAAGAAGGCACTTTCCAGGAGCGCATCGTGGATTGCGCGCAGCTCTATGCCGACAATCCCGAAGTGATGGAGATCGTCGAGTTTGTGCGCGCTGACGCCGCGCGTCCGCTCTGCATGCCGCGGGACTGAGGCGATGGCCGCGTGGCGCAAGTTGGGCGTGATCGCGGGCGGCGGCGAATTGCCAGTGGTGCTCGCCGAACACTGCGCCGCGACAGGTCGCCCGTATTTTGTCACGCGCATTGCGCCATACGCCGATGCTTCGCTTGGGGCCCATCCCGGCGTTGTGCACGGCCTCGGGCTGATGGGCGCACGCATGGCGGCGCTGCGTGAGGCCGGCTGCGACGCCGTGGTCATGCTCGGGCAGGTCCCGCGCCCCGACTTGGGCGCGCTTGAGTTGGATGACGGCGCCCGCGCAATGATTCCAGCTCTCCTGGCGGCGTTGCCGAATGGCGATGACGCGCTATTGCGCGCCGTGCTGAGCGAGTTCGAGCGTAACGGCTTCCGCGTTCTTGGAGTTGAGGAAGTCATGTCCGACCTATTGGCGCAGTTGGGCGCCTGGGGCTCGCATGCGCCCAACGACAAGCACCTGCGAGATGTCAAGCTTGGCGCGCGTGCCGCTGCGGCTATTGGCGCGTTCGATATCGGCCAGGGCGTGGTCGCTTGCGATGGGTTGATCCTGGCCGTCGAAGCTCAAGAGGGCACAGACAAGATGCTTCACCGCGTGGGCGAGTTGCCAACGACGGTGCGCGGAAATGCCGAACAACGCCGGGGTGTGCTGGTCAAGCGACCAAAGCCGATTCAGGAACGCCGCATCGACTTGCCCACGATCGGCGTGCGGACCATTGAACGCGCCGCAGCTGCCGGATTGGCAGGCGTCGCCGTCGAGGCGGGCGCGGCCCTTGCGGTGCGGCGTGATGAGATTATCGCCGCTGCTGACGCAGCGAGCATGTTTGTTTACGGCTTTAGCCCCGGAGAAGTGGGCGAGACGTGAGCGGACGCGTCTTTCTTGTCGCCGCCGAAAGCTCCGGCGATGCGCTGGGCGCCGACCTTGCGCACGCGTTGCGTGAAATGTCGCCGTCTATCGAACTCGCCGCAGTCGGGGGCACGCGCATGGCTGAGGCGGGTGTTGAGAGTCGGGTCGATGTGTCCAACCTCGCAGTGCTCGGATTTGTCGACGGCTTGATTGCCCATGGACGTGGTGAACGGCGCGTAGACGCCACGGTAAGGGCGGTGCTGGCATGGAAGCCTGATGTCGTTGTGCTGATCGATTCCTGGGGCTTCACGCTACGGGTGGCGCAAACCATTCGCGCCGCCGCGCCTGAGATCAAACTGGTGAAGTACATCGGCCCGCAGGTTTGGGCGACGCGGCCAGGTCGAGCAAAAACGCTTGCCGCGACTGTAGATCACCTCATCTGCATCCATGACTTCGAAGTCCCGTTCTACCAACCCTATGGCTTGCCGTGCACGGTTTCCGGCCACCCCGCGCTTGGCCGCTACAAGGCCGGCGACGGCGCAGCGCTTCGGGCGCGCGAAGGCTTCAAGCCGAAGGAGAAGATTGTTCTCGTGTTGCCTGGCAGCCGGCCGGCGGAGATACGCCGCGTCGGCCCTACGCTTTGGCGCGCCGCAGAGTTGCTCGACCGCGAGCGCGAGGATGTTCGCTTACTCGCCGTCGCTGCGCGCCCGGTGCGTAAGGACGTCCTAGCGCAAGCGCCTGCGGTGGCGCGCATCGTCGATGAACGTGAAAAGGAAGACGCTTTCGCGGCTGCAACGGTTGCGCTCGCTGCTTCAGGCACAGTGACGACAGAAGTGGCCCTGCAGGGCGCACCGGTTATTGTCGGCTACCGGTTAGGCTGGGTCACGTGGGCGGTGGCGCGCGCGTTCTTGTTCAAGGGCAAGTACGTCACGCTAATGAATGTCGCGGCAGACGCCGAAGTCGCGCCCGAGTTGCTGCAGACAAAGTTTACGGCGGAGAACGTGGCCGCCGCCGCTGCGCCACTGCTTGACGACGAGGATGCCCGCGAAGAACAGGTGCGCCGCCAGGACGAGGCGCTCGATCGCATGGGCCGCGGCGCCCGTCCGGCGTCAGAGATTGCCGCTGAAGCCGTGCTGGGCGTAATGCGCGATGCTAACGGCGCTGGCTGACGGGCGCGTAGTCGCGCTGCGCGGGGCCAGTGTATACTTGCCGCGGACGGCCGATCTTTTGACTGGCGTCCTCCATCATCTCGGTCCACTGGGCAATCCACCCGACCGTGCGCGCTAGGGCGAACAGCACCGTGAACATGGAAGAGGGAAAGCCCATAGCGCGGAGCGTAATGCCCGAATAAAAATCGACGTTCGGGTACAATTTGCGCTCGATGAAGTACTCATCGTTTAGCGCGATTTTCTCCAGTTCGATGGCCACCTTGAGCAATTCATTGTCCTCGGCGCCAACCTCTTTCAGCACTTGGTGACATAGCTTTTGCATCGCCTTGGCGCGCGGGTCATAGCTCTTATAGACGCGGTGGCCAAAGCCCATAAGGCGGATGTCGTCGTCAGGATCCTTCACGCGCTTGATGAACGCTGGGATGTTGTCGACGTGCCCGATCTCCTCAAGCATGTTGAGCGCCGCCTCGTTAGCGCCGCCATGGGCCGGTCCCCACAGGCATGCGATGCCTGATGAAATGCACGCGAACGGGTTGGCGCCGGACGAGCCGGCGAGGCGAACGGTCGATGGCGATGCGTTCTGTTCGTGGTCGGCGTGCAGGATAAAGAACACGTCCATCGCGCGCGCCATCACTGGATTGACCACGTAGTCCTCCGCCGGGACGGCGAAGCACTGGCGCAGGAAATTCGACGCATAGTCCAGTTCGTTGCGTGGTGACACGAACGGCTGGCCGATCGAGTACTTGAACGCACGTGCGGCGATTGTCGGCATTTTTGCGATCAGGCGATGGCTCGCCACCATGCGTTGGTGCGGATCGTTGATGTCGGTCGAGTCATGGTAGAACGCCGCCAGCGCTCCCACCGTGCCGACCATAATCGCCATTGGGTGTGCGTCGCGGCGCAAGCCCTCAAAAAAGCGATCGAACTGCGCGTGCAGCATCGTGTGGTAGGTGCTTGTCTGATCGAATGACTTAAGTTGCTTCTCGTTGGGCAGCTCTCCATGCAGCAGCAGATAACAGACCTCGACGAAGCTTGATTTCTCGGCCAGCTGATCAATCGGGTAACCGCGATAGAGCAGCACGCCCTCATCGCCATCGATGTAAGTGATTTGGCTTTCGCACGCGGCGGTCGAAGTGAAGCCCGGGTCGTAGGTGAAGACCTTGCCTTCGCTATAGAGCCTACGGATATCGATCGCGTCCGGACCGACCGAGCCGCCATACACTGGCAGTTCGAGCTGCTTGTTGTTCACGGTGAGCGTGGCCGAAGGTTTCTTGGTCAGTTTGCTTTCCATCACTCACGTCCTCAAATTTGATCCGCGATGCGCGCGAGCGCTTCATCACGACCGAGTAGCTCCAATGTCTGGCCCAGATCGGGCGAAGGAGCGCCGCCAGTCAACGCCGCGCGCAGGGCGGGTCCAATCTGGCCCATTCCAACGCCCTCGTCGGTAGCGAAAGTCTTAAGCACGCTGGAGAGTTCGGCGTGCTCCCATGTGGGCGCGGCCTCAAGCCGATCATGCAGGCGCCCGAGGCGCTGCTTGACCTCGTCTTTGATCAAGGATTTGGCCTTGTCGTCAAGCGCGAGGGGGCGGGACGCGAGGAGGAAGCGGGACTGCTCGGCGAGCTCCAACAGGTTCTTTGCCCGATTCTTAAGCGCCGGAACCGCGCGTGTGAGCGTTGTGCGCGCGTCATCGCTTAGTGCCCCGCCAGCCTGCTGCTCTATCCGATCGATCAGCAGGCTCGCGAGGCGCGCGTCGTCGGCTTGAGTCATGAAGTGTGCGTTGACCGAGTCGAGCTTCTTGAAGTCGAGCCGCGATGGCGCCTTGCCGATCTGGGCGAGTTCGAAATGAGGGATCGCTTCTTCCTTAGAGAGGATGTCGTCGTGGCCGGGGCTCCAACCAAGGCGCAGGAGATACGCGCACATGCCCTCGGGCAGATAACCCATGTCCCGCCAATCCTGCACCGCTTGCGCGCCGTGGCGCTTCGAAAGCTTCTTGCCATCCTCGCCGTGGATAACAGGCACGTGGGCGAACTGCGGCGGCGTCCAAGCCAGTGCTTGATAAATCGGAATCTGCCGTGCGGCGTTGGTTAGATGGTCATCGCCTCTGATCACATGTGTGATTCCCATGTCGTGATCGTCGATCACGACTGACAGCATGTAGGTGGGCGTCCCGTCGGCGCGGAGCAAGACGAGGTCGTCGATGTC
>CALBSY010000039.1 GCA_937967725.1 uncultured Alphaproteobacteria bacterium
TCCCCCGAGCGCCCGCCGGCATCGCCCAGCCGCACACCCGGGCGAAGTAGGCGGCTGGGGCGGGGCGTTCCACATCCGGGCCCGCCGCACCGCCGCAAGCGCGCGTCGAAGATTCGGAAACGTTCCCGTTCGATCTCGATGCGTTGGGTCCGCCAAGCGCCGGCCGGCGCGTGGCGAAGTTGCCAAAAGCGCCAAAACCCAAGCCTCACTATCACGAGCATCGCGCGCGGTTGCGCGCGCGCTTCGATGAGGCCGGCGCGGGCGCCCTCGCCGACTATGAATTGCTCGAACTGCTGCTGTTCCGCACCATCCCGCGTCAAGACACCAAACCACTGGCGAAGGCGCTGCTGGCGAAGTTCGGCACGCTCGCCGGCGTGCTCGGCGCGCCGGTGCAGCGGATCGCCGAAGTGCATGGCGCTGGCCCCGCCGTCGCGCAGGATCTCAAAATTGCGCAGGCTCTGCTCGAACGCGCCGCCAAAACGGAACTGGCGCAGCGCACCGTCATCTCCTCGTGGTCGCAGCTCACCAATTATTGCCGCATGAGCATGGCGCACGAACCGCGCGAACAATTCCGCGTGCTATTCCTCGACGTCAAAAACCAGCTCATCGCCGATGAAGTGCTGAACGAAGGCACTGTCGATCACGCCCCCGTCTATCCGCGCGAGGTCGCCCGCCGCGCGCTCGAGCTTTCGGCCGCCGCCGTCATCCTCGTCCACAACCATCCCAGCGGCGATCCCAAGCCCTCCACCGCCGACATCCACATCACCCGGGAAATCGTCGCCGCGCTCAAGGCGGTCAGCGTGAAGGTGCATTACCACCTAGTGAGCGGCCGCAACGGCGCCGAGGGCTTCAAGAGCCTCGGCCTGCTCTGAGCCTCGAACCGCCAAGCCCAGGCCGCCAACACAACTTCTGCTTCCGCAAGTCGCTCTAGGCTTGCCCGCGCGCGGCGGCGCCGCCATACGCTAGTGTCTGGACGCCACAAGCCGGCGCGCGGGAGGACATGAATGACCGACGCAACTGCGCCGGCCGCCTTTCAGGGGTACGCCACCAAGAACTATCGCGCCTACGTCCTCGGCGCCCTTCTTGTCGTCTACACCTTCAATTTCATCGACCGTGTCGTCATCGGCATCATCCAGGAGCCGATCAAGGTCGAGTTCGGGCTGACCGACTTCCAGCTTGGCCTGCTCGGCGGCCCGGCCTTCGCCATCCTTTACACCTTGCTCGGCATTCCGATCGCGCGCTTCGCCGAGCGCCACAACCGCATGACCATCCTGTCCGTCTGTCTCGCGCTCTGGAGCGCGATGACGGCCGCGTGCGGTTTCGCCATCAATTATGCGACCCTGCTCGCCGCCCGCGTCGGCGTTTCGATCGGCGAAGCCGGCTGCACGCCGCCCGCCAACTCGGTCATCTCCGACTATTTCCCGCCGGAACGGCGCGCCACCGCGCTTTCCATCTACGCGCTCGGCATTCCGATCGGCTCGATGATCGCCGCCGTCGGCGGCGGCTGGATCGCCACCGAGGTCGGCTGGCGCGAAGCCTTCATCTGGCTTGGCGTGCCGGGCGTGCTGCTCGCCGTCCTCGTCAAGCTGACCGTGAAAGAGCCGCCGCGCGTGGTGTCCGCCGCCGAGACGCCGAGTTTCTTCGCC
>CALBSY010000040.1 GCA_937967725.1 uncultured Alphaproteobacteria bacterium
ATCGGACAGAACCGGCGGCGGTTGTTCGATACGGCGCGCAGGCGCCCGGCGCGGCGGAGTGAGACGGCGGATGGTTTGCTCCATGCGCGCGTTTTCCTGCGAAAGCGAAGCGATGCGCTGATCGCGTAGGCTCACTTCGTAGACGCGGCGGCGTTCAGAGTCCTGCCAGTTTTGATACAGCGCATCGATACGGTCGCTGAGCGGTCCGATCGCCAGCGCGATCAGCACCGCAAAACCGATGACGATCAACCCGCCGATCAAACCCGCCAGCGCAGTGGAGCGCTCGCGTCCGCGCGTGCGCGCGCGATAGTCGAGGTCCGGCGGCGGCCAGCCGTCGCCTCCGCCCCCGCCCGCTGTCGGCACCGTCACGATGACCGGTGCGATCGCGTTGTTGCCGCCTGGCGGCTGAAACACGGTGATGTTGTCGCCGCTGGTCCTGGTGGAGGGCTTCTTCCCATAGCCAGTGCGAAGTTGATAATCGGGGTGAGGATCGATTTGAACTGACACGGCGGCATGCTCCCAACCGAATTGAACTTGCAGGGTGACTTCGAGCGCGTTCTCCAAATCGCCTAAGCGTTGGTCGATGATGAGGTCGAGACGATCGGAGTGCGGCGCGGCGATAATGGCGTGAACCGTAATGCCGCGGTGGTTGAAGGTGGTGTGCGCCACGTGTTCGACGTGGCCGTTGACCTCGTTGCGAAACAGCGCCGTGCACTGCTCCACGATGGCGCGTTCGGCCTCCGCTCGGCTCTCCGGTCGCTCCCAGTCGAAGCGGCCGTTCGGCGCGGCGACAAGCGTCACTTCAACGTCGAGCGCCGGCCGTGCGATGTCGAAGATCGAGCCTGGTACGGCAGAAGGCTCGGCGGGCTGATAGGGCCTGCGCATGGACTCCTCCTTCAAATCAACGGCAGCGGCGGATGCGGTGCGCTTCGAAGCGCGCCGCCACGCCGCGGTCTGCGTCGAGCGCGGCCGCGGTGAGGCGGTCGGCCTCAAGCCGGCGGTTGAGACACTCAAGCGTTACCCCGAGCGCGTAGCGGTAAAGCGCCGTGCGCGCGGGGGCGTTCGGATTGGCGTTGATGGCGTCGCGCAGATTGTGTTCGGCGAACTGCAGACGGACCACCTCCTGCACGTTCGATCCGCCGGCCAACGCGCGGCGCAAATTGAGCAAACCGGCGGCGCCATGGGCGTCGCTGACCTGTTGGGCGCCGCTGGCCAGGCGGATGGCGCGATCGCAAGCGAGTTCGGCGGTTTCCCATTCGCCGCCGGCGACAGTGCGTGCAAGGCAGCTGGCGCTGACGAAGTCGGCGCGGTTGGGCGCCAGCGCCGCGGCCGTGTCGGCGTCGTCACGAGCGCGTCGTGCGATCGCCCGCGCATCGGCGCCCGGCTCGTCTAGACGGCCCCACGCAGTGCGGCTGCGCATCACCAAAGCCTCGGCGCGCGCGGTCATCGGATCGACGCCCGGGCCGACTTCGCCTGACGCCGCGAGCGCTGCGGCGCGCGTAAAGCTCTGGTCGGCGCGGGCTAAGTCGCCTTCGTCCAGGTAGATCAAGCCGCGCCGGTAGTAGGCCGCGTATGAATTCTCGCCGCCGCGGCGGATGGTCTGATCATAGTCGCGCACAGCGCGCTCAGAGTCGCCCGCCTCAGCATGGAGGTTCGCGCGGGCGCGATAGAGTTCGGCCGCGTCCGGAGCAATGCGAAGCGCGCGATCGAGATCAGCCACGGCGCGGTCGCGCTCCGCCGGGTTCTGCGCGAAGGCGGCGGCGCGTCCCGAAAGTGCGCGAACGTTGTTGCTATCGAGACTGACGGCGGCGTCAAAATCTCTTGCTGCGAGATTGAGGATGCTGCGGTCGCCCGCGTCTGCGAGGTAGCGGCGCAGGAAAAGTTCGCCACGCCCGGTGAGTACGCTTGCGGTGAGTTGGCGATGCGAATCGCCGCGGCGCGCTTCGAGCCGCTCAACCGCGTCGTCATAATGATCGAGCGCGGCGTTGTAGTGCGCCCAATCCGCGGGCGAACCAGGCGGAAAAGCCATCAGGCGATGCCCGTCCGCCAGGGCGAGGCGCGCCTCGATCGAGTTGCGGTCCTCCAACAGCGCGGCCAAGAAGTCCTCCATGGCGCCGTTGAGGTCGCCGCCGCCGGCCTTTGCATGGCCGCGCCCGAGCAGCAGGCGCACGCGGCGATCGGTGCTGGCGCTGGGGCGATCCGCCTCTGAATAGGCGGCGATGGCTTCGCGCCATTGCCGGCGTTCGCTGTAGACATCGCCGGCGGCAATGCGCGCATCGGTCGCGACGTCTCCGGCATCTCGTTCGTAGGCGGCGTCGAAGCTAGCGAGCGCGCCGTCGAGGTCGTTGACGCGCGCCTGCATGCGGCCAAGCCCCAAGTAGGCGACGGGATCGCTCGGATCGTGATCGACGGCGCGCCGATAGTCGTCGACCGCTTGGCCGTAGTTGCCGCGCGCTGCGTACAGCTCAGCGCGCGTTATCAGCGCGCGGCGTGTGTGAGCGACGCGCGATTGACTGCTATCGAGCACCGCAGAGCAAGCGCGGATCGCCCGCTCAACACGGTCGGCGCGCATAGAAGGGGAGGCGTTCGTGCATGTCGCCATATCGCTCCACGGCAAGCGCGCGTTGGCAGGCGCGGCAACAGTGGCGATCGCAAGCGCCGACGCCGCGCCGGCCAGAACGGCGATGAAGCGAACGCGGTTGGTTGAAAGGCGGGCTGTTGCGCGCATCATGTCAATTCTCCTGGTCGCCATGACGTAAGCGAGCAGGCGGAGAATGAGCCGTTCCAGCGCGCGCCGTTTGACCCGTTTGGGTTACCTCGGGCCTGATTTTTTCAGAGGCGGGGTTGGGGCGCGGAGCGGTCGCGGGAGGGGGCAGGCGAACGAGCAGTCCGGCGGCGGCGGAGGAC
>CALBSY010000041.1 GCA_937967725.1 uncultured Alphaproteobacteria bacterium
ATAGACGCCGGTCCGCTGCTCACGATCGACGGCGTTGGCGCCTTCGCCGCGCCGATGATCGTCAGCGCGGTAGTAGCAGTGATGTTCGCGGCTGGCGCGTTGATGGAGCGGCGGCGCACAGCGCCGTTTTCGATGGCGTTGGCCCTTTGCGCCGCGGCGGGCTGGGTTGGCGCCTTGCTCGCCACCGATCTGCTTGGAGTCGCCGCAGGCGCCGAGGCGGCGTGGCTCGCGAGCATCGGCCTGATTGCTCTCGGCGGCGAGCGCGGCGCACTGAACGGCGCGCTGCGCATGCTCTTCACTGGGGGCGTGAGCGCGATGCTGGTGCTGATCGGCGTCAGCATGATTGGGCGCGCCGCGGGAAGTATGGATGTGGCGGCCATCGCGGGCGCTGAAACCCCGACAGTAGCGGCCGCTGGCGTGATGTTGGTGTTTGTCTCGCTGTCGCTCAAGGCGGGACTGGCGCCACTGCATGTCTGGACGGGCGCGTCGCTGGGCCGGACGGATTCGTTCGCCGCTCTCTTTGTCGGGACAGTCGGCATCGTTGGAGCGCTTGCGGTCGCGACACGCGTCAGCGTGCATGCGGCGAGTGCGCCGCTGATCGCAGGCGGTGTGGGCGCCGCCATTGCAGCGCTCGGCGTCGTCGCAGTGGTGGTCGGATCGGCTCAGGCGGTCGGCGCTACCAATTTGCGGCGCTTGGCGGGATACGCGCTTGCCTCTCAAGCTGGGTGCGTTCTGCTGAGCTTGTCGCTGGGCTCACCAGCGGGATTTGCATCGGCGTTAGTGCAGCTGTTCGCTCTAGCGGCGGCGGCGCTGGCGCTATTTACCGGGGCGGCGGTTGTCCGGGAACCGGCGCTGGAAGCGCTCGACGGTCTGGGACGGCGCGCGCCGCTGGCGAGCGCGGCGCTGACTGCGGGCGCGCTGAGCTTGATGGGAGCGCCCTTGACGATCGGGTTTCTCGGCCGGTGGCGCCTGATTGAGGCTGCCGTCGGCGCGGGTTGGTGGTGGATGGCGGGTGTGACGTTGTTGGCGTCGCTCGCGGCGGTGTTTTATGGCGGCCGTCTCATCGAACGCATTTACTTCCGGCGCGACACCAATGTGCGCCCGGCGAGCGGCGATCCATGGCGCTACGCGCTTGCGCCAGCCCTGCTCGCCGCCATTGGCGCAATCGCACTTGGGTTCGATCCGTCAATAGTGCTTGAAGCGGCGGGAAACGCGTCCTCGCTTCTGTTCGGATTCGGGCCATGACCGCCGAAATGGCGCTTGCGTTGCTGCTGGCGGCGCCGTTGGCGCATGCACTGGCGGTGATCTTATTGTCGAGACCGCCAGGTCTGCGCGATGTTGTTCACATCGGTGCGGCGCTCGGCATCGCCGGCTTAGCCGCCTTTGTTTTGAATGAAGCCGCACAGGGCGCGCGCGCGCGCATCGTGCTCGCTCACCCGCTGCCGAATGTCGATCTGGGATTTGCGATCGAACCGCTCGGGGCGCTCGCGGCGTGCGTGTTTGCGGGGCTAGGCTTGCTTCACGCCGTCCATACCTCAGGTGTGGTGCGCGCCACGCAAGAAAAGGCGCCGGCGCGATTGATGGCGTGCATTGCGCTGACTCTTGCCGCCGCCATGGCGGCGGCATTCTCCGTAAACCTGTTCAGCCTCTTCATTGCCTATCAGGCGTTGATCCTCGCGGCTTTTCCGCTGATCGCGCATCGCGGCGACGAAGAGGCCCGCACCGCTGGCAGGACCTTTCTGGCGACGCTGCTGGCGACTTCAATCTGCCTCGTGCTGCCGGCGATGATCTGGGTCTATGCACTTGCGGGCGCGCAGGACTTTCGGCCCGGCGGTATATTGGCCGATCGTGTTGACCCGATCTCCGCCAATGTCCTGTTGGCGTTGTTCGTGTTTGGGTTAGCCATGGCGGCGATCCCGCCGGTTCATCGTTGGCTGCCTGGATCGAGCGGCGCGCCATATCCGGCGCTCATTTCGATACAGGCCCTCGCCGTTCTACCGGTGGGCGGATTGGCGTTGCTGAAAGTACTGGCTTACGTGTTCGGACCAGTGCTGCAAAGCGCGACGCCAACGTCAACGCTATTGCTTGGTTTGGCGGGCGTTGGCATGTGCGCGGCCGCTTTGATCGCTCTATCTCGGCAGGATCTGCGAGAGCGGCTGGCGTATTCGTGCATGGCGCAGGCGCTTGCGGTGGTGATCGGTGGGCTGCTCGCGCTGCCAGCGGGATTGTTCGCTGCGACGTTGCAAATCGTAGCGACGGCATGCGCCGCGGCGACGTTGCTGATGGCGGTAGGGACCGTCGCGGCGGTGACGGGCCGGACAAGTGTAGCGGATTACGCCGGTCTTGGGCGCGTCATGCCCTGGACGTTCGCCGCCTTCGCGCTGGCGTCCGCAAGTATGATTGGGATGCCGCCGTTCGCCGGCGCATGGTCGCGGTTGTGGCTGATCACCGCGTCGACCAGTGCGGGTTTGGTGTGGGCCGGCGCCTTGGTGGGCGTCGCCGCGGTGCTGACCTTCGCGCACCTCGGACCGCTCGCGGCGAACGCGTTTGCGGGGCGCGCTCCTTCGGATGCGTTCAAGCGACCTGACGGCGCATCGATCTTGCTCGTAGCGCCGGTGATCCTCAGCGCCGCCGCGACGCTGTGGCTGTTGGTGTTGGCCGATCCGCTCGCCTCTTTCCTCTCACCAGTGTGGACGCCGCAATGATCAAAGCGCCGCCTCCGAAACATCGCGGCATCGCGGGCCTGCTGCTGCTGTTTTGCGCAACCGGCGCTGTTGCGGGGCTCGGCTTCGATCTCTCGTTAGCGGCAGACGCGCGGTTCGGCGGCGCTGCGGCGCAGCCCGGCGCGCGCGCAGTGATGGGGCTCGGCGTCGCCGCACTGCTGGTGGCCGTCGCCCACGCTTTTCGTTGGATGCTCGGACGGCGCGTGAGCCACGGGGAGGGCGCTCGTGTTCGCGATAACGCTTAATCCGGGCTTCGTTTGTCTTCTGGCGGGATTGCTCGTGCTCGCCGCGCCGCGCGCGTTTCGTCCGGCGACGATTGCCGGAGCGGCCATGTTGGCGCTCTGGTTGATGCTCGACCGTGAGTTCGGCGCTGCAGAAGCGGCAAGGCAGATGGGTTTGCCCGTCGTGCTGCTCAGTTTGGACGCGCTCAATCGCATCTTTGGCATAGCCATGCTGATCGCTTTGATTGTGATTGGGCTCAGCAGCGGCGCGCGTCGAAACCGGGTCGAAGACGCGGCTATCCTCATATTGGCGGGCAGCGCAGTGTCGGCGTTGTTCGTGGGAGATTTGGTGAGCTTTGTGGCCGCCGCGTCTCTGTCGGGGTTAACCGCCGCCTGGCTTACTTTTTGTTCGCCGGCGCGCGGGTCGGCGCAAAGCGGTGTCCGTTTGCTGATCTGGTTCGGCATCGAAGGGCTGCTGTTTCTAGTGGGGGTTTCATTTCAGCTCTCCGCCGGCGCAGCGAGTTCGATTTTCGCGCGCCTCGATGCAAACACGCTTGGGGGCGCGTTCATTTTTGCCGCACTCTTGTTCCGCGTAGGTGCGCCGTTCGCGCACGTATGGTTGAAAGACGCCATAGCGCATGCCTCGCCCGTCGGGGCAGGCGCGTTAGCAGCGTTCTCGACGATGCTCGGCGTCTACGGTTTGGCGCGACTCTTTCCGGCGGAGCCGCTCTTGCTCCCAATCGGTATGGTGATGGCCGCGATTGGCGCCGTCTATGCGGTTGCCGAAGATGATTTGCGCCGTGCCGCCGCTAGCGGTCTGACCGCGCAGACTGGGGCGTGCGTTATGCTGATCGGCATCGGTTCGCCGTTGGCGCTGGCGGCGGCAGAGGGTCATGCGTTCACGCTTATCTTGGCGTTTCTGGCATTGAATTTGGCGCTTGGCGCAATTTTTGGCCGCACGGGCGATGTTCGCGCATCAGCCGTCGAAGGCTTAGCGAAGAGCATGCCGATATCGGCGGCTCTACTCTGTCTTGCCGGTTTGGCGGCCACAGGGGCGCCCAGCTTCGCGGCGTATGTCACAAACGCGATTGCACTGGAAGCGATGGCGCAATGGCAATCACAATTGGGATGGATCGCGTTGTCGGCGCTGCCTGCAGCCTTGTTTGTGGCGCTGATGTTGCGGCCGGCCTTGATTGTGTACCGCGCGCTGCCGGGCGCGTCTGCGCGCAATGAGGCGCCGTTTCCGATGCTTTTGGGAGTCGGCCTCGCCGTTTTCTTTTGTGCGTCGATCGGTTTGGCGCCTGGTTGGTTGTACGGATTGCTGCCAGCCGCGCCGGCGTTCCAGCCATTCGAGATCGGACGCCTCGCGCCTTATGCGGAGATGCTAGGCGCGGTAGGCGTGGCTTACATCCTTATGCGTGCGCTTCGGCTCACGCATAAGGAGATGCCGCTCAACCTGCTTGATGTCGACGCGCTGTACCGCGGGCCCGCGGCCGGCGCAGGCAGGTGGCTCGGTGTGGTCTTGTTGCGATTGTACGGAACATGGCGGGCGGCGTGGGCGCGGGTTGGGGCGTACGCCGCGCGCGTCGTCGGGCGCTTGAGCCGAGCATGCGATCGGCCATATCGCGCGGCGCCTTCCGCGGCGGCGCCGCTGGCGGCCGCGGCTATCTCGCTAGCCATCGCCCTCCTCATGCAGAGTGGATGACGCTGACTTGCTTGGCTGTGAGTGTTTACCAGGACTTCGCGGAAACTCGGTAAATCAGACGCAAATATTTGAAGTCGCTTTGGTGTTGCGTTATTCTGAACTGGCACTAGATTGCGGCGACTTTTATTTGCTTTTGCGGGCCGGGAGAAATGGAAGCAAAGCAAGAGTTAGTTGAAATGACTGCGGACATTGTATCCGCCTATGTTTCGGCCAATCCGGTATCGGCGCAGGACCTTCCTGGTTTGATCCGGACAGTGCATTCCGCATTGCTAGAGGTCGCAGGGGCCGCACCCGTCGCCAAAGATGCGGCCTTAGAGCCTGCGGTGGCGATCAAAAAATCGGTCACGCCCGACTACATCATTTGTCTGGAAGACGGGAAGAAATTCAAATCGTTGAAGCGCCATTTGCGCACCCGCTACAGCATGACGCCTGACGAATACCGCGCAAAGTGGGGGCTCCCGCACGACTATCCGATGGTGGCGCCCAATTACGCCAAAGAGCGTTCGAACTTGGCCAAGCGCATGGGATTGGGCCATGCCCGGCGCGCCGAGTAGCGGAAAAAAATCCTAACAATAGGAAAAAATCCGACGTTATGCGGTTGACACACCAACGCGAACGCCTGTACGTAAGCGACTGAATCTATTGGCATTTTGTGCCAAGTGCAGTCCTAGGAATATTGTCCGTGCTGCCAACAATGCGACTGAGCTTGTCTACTGGCAGGGTTTTCGACACCTCGGATGTGCCCTCGCTCAGAGAGATGGGCGTCACTTCGGAAGCTCTGGAAGTGGCGTTAGAGCTTTCGGCGACTGAAGGGGGCGTGCTGTCTGCAGATACTGTTGAAGCGATTGTTGCGTCTGTGGTGTTTTTGGATCGTTCGAATAGTGCAACTGGACGAGTTCGTGGGTTCCACGGTTCCCATACAGAAGATTGAAGACCCGTTGCGCGGCTTCAACATCTTTTATCAGGGTACGCATATGCGTCGCTATCGTCTCTAGCTGCCCCAGTGTGGGATAGAACGTTTTCACCTTTCGACGTTGGACGGTGATGCCCGCCTTTATTTCAAAGTACAGTGCAAGGTGAGCGAGGTGATCACGGTATCGCTTCAAGCCCTTGTAGCGCCCGAGGATGTTGTCAATCGCGACAAATGCTTCGTGACTTTCTCCAAGGTCATTTCGCAATCGAGCGCGAATAAGATCGACTTTCTGTTCCGAGCCATCCATTCGGACAACAACATCGTGCCAATATAACCATGGCACTTGCATCGCCTGACACATGAATTCGCTTATGGCATGGTCAGTCCTGTTCCACGCCAGTATCGCTTCGCCAATAAGCGCAAAGTGTTCTTGGCCCATCTCGGAGTCGGTCGGCAATGTCAAAGCCTCCGCAAGACGATCTCATCGCCCGACAGCGCGACGAAGTGATCAAGCGCATGATCGCAACCCCGCCGAAGACTCACAAGGAAGAACCGAAGCGCAGGCCAACGCCTTCGCCGCACGTGCGCCAGCTTCCTAAGCGGCGCACAAACAAAAAACGCAAGACCGACGGTCAAGGATAGTCCCCATTGTTTGGGGGTCATTGGCGCAATGGGTAAGCGCGATAGGCTCGATCCTAGCTATCGCTTCTGGCTTTGCGCTCAATACAGTTAATCAGCGCCGAGCCCGCCGTGCGACGGAGGAAGCACGCGCCATTGCGCGTAGCGAGAAGCTAATGGGCGCCCGCCACGTCGTCTCGACGATTCTGTCACGCACTGAGATATTCATCAGCTTGATCGAGCCAAAACATCCGAGCGATAGGCCTGGCTGGGCAGGGACATTAGCTTCAGCGCGTGAAAACTATCGGGCGGCAAGTCAGATGCTAGGCTCGATGGACCTTCACACCATCGACTTAGGCTTGCTCGTTGGTGCGCTGTTCAATCTGCGCATCGATGTCTCTAGCGCGATCGGCTACATAGAATCCCAATTTGAAGTCTATTCGAGGGTCGAGAATCTTCAGTTGGATATTTCAGAGGTTGCTGATGATCACAAAATGCTCATTGAGCGTAGTGCTAAGGCGATAGTGTCAAGCGCCAAGCGAGTGATTGACATAATCGATGCCAACTCCGCTTTCGTTTATAACCGGAGACGACCGCCAAACCGCAAAGAGCCGTCCGCCTGAGCCCTCAACGTCGCATCAGCGAAAGTGATGCTACTCTTCTTCCGTGGGCTCAATTATCGATATGTCGCGGGGATTGAGAAGTCTAAGCCGACGGCCTTCGCGCGCGAGATCACCAACTATTTTTACCCACGACTTATCGTGACCTGCCTGCCAAACAAGCTCACGCTCCGAGGGGCTGAACGTCACGGCAATCTTGCGGACTAGGTTGCCAAGCGGTGCCTCAAGCACCGCATCGCCGCTGAACTGCTCGGCGGCCTCGGCAATCTGTGTAATTTTCCCTTCGATCAGAACGCCAACGTCAGGTTCCTGTGCGCCAAGCTCCTTCGCCGCTTCAGTCAACGTGCCGGCGTCCTCGCGCCTCAAGGAAATTGTGACCGGCGCTTGGGGCGGCCCCGACGGGCTCCAGGACACGGATACATCCGCACCACCGCCTTCGCGCGCTAAGTTTGCGAGGGCCTGACACAGGTTCGCGCTCACACCCAATGGCACGGCCTCTAAGAACGGTGCCATGCCATCTGAAACCGATTGGCGAATAGCTTGCTCAGTGGCGGCCAAAGCACTGCTAAGGGTCTTTGTCACTCGACGACCGAAAGTCTCGGAAAAGCTGAAAGACTGACCCGCAGGTGCGTAATTCCACGGAGACAACACAGTCAGAACAAAGCTGCCGTGCTCCGTTTGTCCAAGTCGCACGTTGGCACGATAGTCAGTGACTTCATCGAAGCGACGACCGCGCCAGCTTTTGCGGGGCTCTGGCGATGCAGCAGCGTTGGCCGCCGCGATCACGAGGTTCCGAGCCTCGTAGTGAAGGTCTAGGCCATCTTCGAGGCGTACCGAGCCGTAATCATCTGCGTCTGGCGAGCGAACCCGAACAACATCAAAAGGCGCGAGGGTGAAATCCGTCAGAATTTCCCTGGGGTTGGTCTCTGTCGAGTTGGCGAGATTGATCACCAACTCATGCATGCGACGAGCAAAGTCCGGAGATTTTGCAGTGACCGGCAACCGAAGCTCCTCGGTTTGGTCAGCGTGCGCAAAGATAGCGATGACGCGGCCATGATCCGCCACATGCCGCCACCCTCTCATTTTTAGGTAGCTAGCAATATCTCGCGGCGATAGCGCGGCGAGAACAGCATCTGACCATTCCTCACTCATCGCGCGACTCAGGCCGTTGCCTCCGCATTCCCTCCGCTATTTCAAACATTCCGAGAAGAGATTGTACATCGAAGATATTTGATGTGGGGATCGTAACGCTGATGGTTTTCCTGTTGATTGTAGGGGGCATTCCCCGCAAATCCAGCCAGTAGGCGCATCGTTTCAGGAGCAATTGCTCAGCGTCCTGTGCGAGCCAAAGCGTCGCATCATCCGGGAGCACAAGCGCAACAAGGTATCGCGGCGCAGCGGCATCTTCCGACCGCAAGTCGTTGTAGTTCTTGATGGGCAGTTCAACGCCTACCCCAGCTTCGGAAACGACATCCTGCGACGTAGCCTTCAGCTGGAGCTCCACTATCTCGGACGAGCCAGAAATCGGTCGGAGGGTGACATCCAAGCTTTGCTTGTCTTTTGGCCACTCAACAAGCATGCATCCGGCGCGCGCCGCGACGGCCGTCGCAAACGCGATCGAAAGCCTTTCCTTGATGTCGTTGTCCGATGTGGTGATCGGCATGTGGGGCGTCCTTATAGGAGCGGCGGCGGCAGATTACCATGGGTGCATATGGTGCGGGGGGTAGCGCTAGTCCTCAAACAGATCGCCACTCGTATTCGGATCAGTCGCAGGCGGGATCTTCCCGCCAAAGCGTTTGCGCGCGGCCTCGTGCGCTCGCAGGTAGCGGCGCCGGCGTTCGATCATATAGCGGAGGCTAGGCGTTACGAGGCTGATGCAGCGTGAGACGCTTGCCCTCGGCGCCTTTAAGCGCCAGCGTCGCACGCTCCTTGTCGTTAAAGCCGAGCTTCGTGCGGGTGTTGAAGCGAAACTCGTATTCGGTGAGATAGCGGTGCAGGTACCGCTCGTTGCAGTGGTGATAAACCCCGTACATGCCGCGCTTGAAGATGCCGAAGAAGCCCTCGGCAGTGTTGTTATGCACGTCATCGCGCACGTATTCACCTTTGGAGTGATGCACGCGCTCGTGCGTCTTGAACTCATGTCCAATGCGGCCATAGAGGCGGCTTTCATCGGTGTGAAGCCGCGCTTCCTTTTCGACGTTCTCACGCACGATGCGTTCGACGTTGACGCGGTTGGCGGTCGCAACGTGAAACACGCGCGCCTTGCCGCCGCGCTCGACTAGAGCGACGACCGCCATCTTGTTCGACGGCCCTTTGCCGCGTTTCGAGCGACGGAACTTGTGGCCCTTGGTCGTGTACTCAGTCGGGTTCTCGACCTTGCCGTAGTACGTCTCGTCGGCTTCCACGATGCCGCCCGAGCCTTCGCCGCCGAGTTTCTGAACCGAGCCTCGCTCCGCCATCGCTTCACGGATGCGGTGAAGCATGAACCAGGCGGTTCGATAGGAGCCGAAGCCCAGCATGCGGTGAAGCTGCGCGGCGCTCATGCCTTTCTTGGACGCGCAAATCAGATGCGTCGCCATCAGCCATTTGTGCATCGGGATATGAGACGACTCGAAAATCGTTCCGGTCGTCGCGGTGTATTGCTCTCCGCACGCTTTGCACTTAATGACGCCGCGCCGCTTCCAAGTGACGGTCTTAGTCGTGCCGTCCTTAAGCTTGCGGGTGCGCGTCACCGGCTTGGCTTCGATCCGGGTGGCCGCATCGAGCGCGCCGCACTTGACGCACACCGGCCCCTCCGGCCAGCGCAGGCTCTCATAATGAGCCCAAGCCGCGTCCTCGTCGGTGAAGATCGGGTTTTGGAGATCGGCGTTCCGCGTCATGCCCCCTGACTACACCTAGACCGACGGTGTGTCAAGTGCATAAATAGGAAAAAATCTATCCTACAGCGCATCCGCGCTTGTATCCTCTCGCCTGGCAGTGAGCGGCCGGGGCCGGACAGAATGAGAGGACAACCAGAGATGATTGTGTTGGGGACACAGGCGGCGGACCGCGCGGCGGCGCGGCCTGCCGCGGGTGTCGCCGGATACGCCCTCGTCGTACCGGCGTCACGTGACCGCGGATCGCCGCGATGAACACCAGCTCGACCTCTGGATCGGCGCGCTGGAGACGATGCTGCGTCGCGCGCCCGCGCCGCGCGCGAACGCGGGCGGGGTGCAGACATGAGCGCGCGTCAGGTTATGCGAGCGCTTGAACGCTTAGCTGCTTCGAGCTGCACGCTCGCGCCGGAGCGCGACGGAAAGTCATTCGGTGTGTTTCCCGGCGGGGACCGTAGGCGCAGGCCAATGGCGCGTCTAAGCGCGACGGAGGTGCGCGAACTGGAGGCTGCGGGAACCATCGCTGGAGCGGATGATGGCGCGTTCGTGCTCAGTGATGCCGGGCATGCCCAAGTTCGGCGCGCGGCGTCACGCCCGGAAGAGGCCTACGCCGCGCAGCATCAGCCTGTGATTGATCGTCTCGTTGTGGATGAAGAGGCAAGAGCGCGAACGCTTCGCGGTTTCGATCGCGATCGCCTGCTTCGGCGTTTGGCAACTCTTCGCGATAGCGCGGGGAAAACGTGGTTCAATGCCGCGGAACTCGCGGCGGCGGCCCGGCTGCGCGCGGACTGGGAGCTCGGCGAAATCGGCGTCCTACGCGGCAGCGACTTGTGCGCTCCCCCGCGAGGCTCGGCGCCGCGCGGGCCCGGCTCAGACGGCGCATTGGCGGCGCAGTGCGACGCGCGGAGACGCGTCGCCGATGCGCTGGACCGGTTGGCGCCGCCGGTGCGGCCCGGTGTTGAACGCGTGTGTCACCGCGAGGAGGGCTTGGAAATGATGGAGCGAGTCGAGGCCTGGCCGGCGCGGTCGGGCAAGCTTGCTCTCAAATTGGCGCTGGCCCAGCTTGCGGCGGGCTAAGCCGCCTGCCGCGCTTCCTGCTGGATACGGCTGATCATGGAGCGGAGGCCGTTGGAGCGTTGTGGCGTAAGCGCCTCCTTGAGGCCCAATCGCTCAAACATCGCGTGCGGATCAACCGAAAGAATTTCGGCGGGCGTCCGCCCCGAGAATACGCGAAGCAGCATCGCGATCTCGCCGCGCACAAGGTGAGCGTCAGAATCTCCCCGAAAATACAGCTTTTCCGGCGCATCGGGACGGCGCTCAGAAACCAGCCAGACTTGGCTTACACAGCCGCGCACGCGGGTGAAGTCAGTGCGTTCCTCGTCGCGCAGCGGCTCCAGTGTGCGCGCGAGTTCGATCACATGCGCGATGCGTTCTTCCCAATCGGGCAAGAGCGCGAACTCGTCCGCGAGATCCTGGATCGCCTGTTCCGGTCCGTCCATGCCCTGCACATGCGCTTTGGCGCGCTCGCGGGCAAGGCGCGGTTAGTCGCGCCCGCCGCCGCCGGTGATCGGCGTCATGGCGGTGGCGTCTGGCTGGGCTACCGCGCCGATGCAGGCGCCGACATCGCGCAAGCCGTGCTGACCCATGCAGAACGCATTCTCATACCGGAAGCGCGCGGCGGACATGCATTGATAAAGCTGTAGCTGCGCCATCTCGAAGCAATCGCGCGAACGAGGATCGGCAATGAGACGGGTGACGGCGCTTTGATGAGTTTCGACGGCGTTGAGCGCCTGCAGCGCGGCGACGGCCGACATACGATCGAGCGCTTCGCCGCGTGTGACGTTCACGCGCCATTGGTAACTCACAGGAGTGGCGGCGACTTCCACCACTTCTGCGTTTCCACTGACCGCGTCCCAGAAGCGGCGGCCGCCATAGGCGGTCGGATCGTTGGCGGGGGACAAGCTGAGCGGCGCCACTCTCAGTCGCGGCGCGACTTCGGAAGGAACCGCGGAAGCAGGCGCGCCTTCGCGGCCTAACGAGCGGACCCGCTGAACACGATCCGCTTGCCGTGGCGCCACCGCGTTGGCCCAGCGTTGCCGTTGCAGCGCGTAGGCGAGCTCTTGGTAACGGTCGGCGACCGCCACGATGCGCGCGGAATCGGCATTAGCAGACTCCAGCAGCATACGGGTGGCCTCGTTGCCGCCGCGCAGTCCACGTGCGTAGGAGGGATCGACGGATACCGCCCAGATCACGGCGTCGCGGCCGTAATAGTCAGCCGCCGCGCGCACGCCCTGCACAAACGCTGGCGATTGCGCGGCGATCGAGGAGCCGTAGGCGATCCAGCCGCGCGTCAGGGCGTCACGGTTGTGGCGCGCTACGGTGTCGATGGCTTGTTCGAGATCGTCGGCGTTGCGGACGTCCGACGTCCGAAGCTGCGTTACGTCGCTCTGGTAAGCCGCGTATGCACTCACCGCCGACTGCAGGTCGGCGGGTGC
>CALBSY010000042.1 GCA_937967725.1 uncultured Alphaproteobacteria bacterium
AGGTGTCATAAAAAGGTCTCTGCCGGATGCGCACGCTGATTTCGTGTTTGCGGTTGCTGCGGAGGAGTTTGGCCTATTAGCCTCGCTTGGTCTTATTGCGCTGTTCGGAGCGCTGGCGTTTCGTGGTTTGTCCCGCGCAAGCCGCCTGAACGAACCGTTCGAGCAGATTGCCGCCGCCGGACTGGTGACGCTGCTCGTCGCACAAGCCGCCATCCACATCGCCGTCAACTTGAGTTTGCTGCCCGCCAAGGGCATGACGCTGCCGTTCATTTCGTTCGGCGGTTCCTCGATGGTCGGTTCCGCGTTGGCCTTGGGGTTCTGTCTGTCTCTTCTCCGCGACCGGCCGGGCGCATATCTCTACGCTGGACGCAGACGCGAATAGAAACGTGACCAAAAGAGTCGTCGTCATTGCGGCCGGGGGAACCGGCGGACATCTCTTTCCGGCCGCAGCGTTTGCGGAGGAAATGTTTCGCCGCGATTGGCGCGTGATGTTGATGACGGATGCGCGCGGGCGGCGCTACGCCGAGGGCTTTCCCGCTGAACGAATTGAAGACGTTCCCGCCGCATCGTTGTCCCTCAATCCGATCACCGGCATTCCCAATGCGATCAAGATTTGGCGCGGCATCAACGAGGCTAAGCGGCGCTTTCGCGCATTGCCGCCCTCGTTGGTCGCGGGCTTCGGCGGTTACCCGTCATTTCCGGCTTTGATGGCGGCGCGGGCGTTCAAGGTCCCGATTTTGATCCACGAACAGAACGCCGTGCTCGGGCGCGTGAACCGCGCCATGGCGACGAGCGCCGATATTGTCGCCTGCGGTTTCGAACGCCTCGAGCGCCTGCCAGCGAAGGCTCACGACAAAAAGCGCGTCGTAGGCAATCCCGTGCGCTTGCCGATACTCGCCGTGCGTGAGCGCCCATACCCGGAAGCTCCGGCTGGCAGTCGGCTCAACCTGCTCATCATCGGCGGCAGTCAAGGGGCGCGGCTATTCGGCGAAGTCATTCCGGATGCGGTTGCGCGCTTGCCGCAATTCATCCGCGGCCGCCTCGATGTCGTGCACCAGGTGCGCGAAGAACAGGTGGCCGCCGCAAAAAAAATCTATCAACGCGCCAAGCTGAATGCCGAGGTCGCGCCTTTTTTCACCGACATGGGTCAGCGCCTGGGCGCAGCTCACCTGGTCATTTCCCGCGCCGGCGCATCCTCTGTGACGGAACTCCAAGTTGCTGGCCGTCCGGCGATCCTCGTTCCATTCGCCGCCGCCGCCGACGATCACCAGACGGCAAACGCCGAGGGCCTAACCAACGTCGGCGCGGCCGATCTCTTCACAGAGGACGAGTTCGAACCGGCCGCGCTTGCCAACTGCCTCGAACGGCGGCTGGCCGATCCGCATGGGCTGGCGGTCCGCGCCGCCGCCGCACGCGCCGCCGCCAAGCCGGAGGCCGCCAAGAGCCTCGCCGATCTAGCCGAAACGATCGCCGATTAAATTCCTCCCCGTGCATCCAGGATCGCCGCCAGCGGCGGTTCAGGTCAGATGGCGCGGTCCGGGCGCCAGGGAGACAAGACGGTGGAGCTGTTTCGCGATTTTTGGTGGCGGATGTTTCCAATCGTCGGGATGGGTATAGCGGTCTGGGACATGGTCCATGAGGATCGCTGCATCAGCCAATCGCCAGACCGCACCCACCGCGATTTGGAGCAACGCTAATGACATTTGCCGAACTCTTCGTGGGCTATTGGTGGCTGATGTTTCCCATGTTTGGGATGCTGATGGCGGTCATCGGGATGTTCCAGGACGACCGCCGTTCCGCCAAGACGATGGACGTCATCAAGTCGTACGTCGATCAGGGCAAGGAACCGCCTCCCGAGTTACTGAAGCTTGTCACCAAAGACGCCGACAGCGCCGCTTGGCGCGACGACGATGGCGGCGGCAGCCGTGGATGGACCTTCATCGTGTTTGCGGCTTTGGCGGCCGGGCTCGGCACGGGATACTACTTCGTGCGCGCCGAGGACTGGGCGTTCGCGTTTCTCATCGGCGCGGTAGCGACCGGCGTGATGGCCGTGGGCGCGCTGTTCATTTTGATTTTCGGCCGCAGATCGGGACGCGATGGAGCGGGAGGAAGAGGCGCGGCTCGTTAAGCTGGCGCGCCGCGGCGACGCGCGCGCCTACGGCCAATTGGTGGACGCCCACCAGAGCGCCGTGCGCGCCTTCCTGCGCCGGCTTTCCGGCGACGCCGCCGACGCGGACGACATCAGTCAGGAAGCGTTTGCACGCACGTGGGAAGTCCTACGCCGCTACGATGGCCGATCCTCGCTGCGCACCTTCGTCTGCGGTGTCGCCTTTCACTACTGGCGGCGCGCGCGCCGCTCAAACCGCCGCCGGCGCGCGCGCGATGAGGCGTATTCCGAACTTTCCGACCGCGAGTCGCAGTCCGATCCGCGCTTGGCGCAGAAGCTGGCGTTGCGGCGGGCGATGGAGGAGCTGCCCGAGGATCAGCGGGCGGCGCTTGCACTGTGCTTGGGGCAGGATTTCACACACGCGGAGGCGGCGGAGGTGTTAAACTTGCCTCTGGGCACGCTGAAGAGCCATATCACCAGAGGGCGTGCGCGCCTGCGGGCGGCGCTCGGCGCGCCCGCGGAGACGAACGATGATTGACGACCGCGAAATGGCCGAACTGCTGGGCGAGGCGCCGCGTTCTGCTGACCCCAGTTTCCGTTTTGACGTGATGGCGCGCATGAGCGTCCGCGCCCGCCGCCGCGCTTCGCTGGATCGGGCCGTGAAGCAAGTCGCCACATTCACGCTTCTCGGTTTCAGTGTCCCCATCGCACAAGCGCTTGGCTTCACCTGGGCGGATGCGCAGCCGATAGCGCTTGCCGCCGGCGTGGTCGCGCTCGCCTATCTCGTCGCCGCACTCACGATCCAGGGTCCTAAACCGCTGTTGGCCCGGTCGCGCGCTATTCTACGCGCCGTCTAAAACCAGCCTTTCAGCCGCCGCCTTCAAGCGCCTATAGTGGTGCTTGCTTCGTTTGGGGAACTCATGATCCGCCGCGCCATCCCGTTCGACACTGGCCCGCTGCACTTTGTCGGCATCGGCGGCATCGGCATGTCCGGCATTGCATCAGTGATGAAGAATTTCGGCTACGAAGTGACCGGCTCGGACGCCAAGGACGGCCCCAACATTGAGCGCTTGCGCGGCCAGGGCATTTGGGTGGCGATTGGCCACAAGGCCGAGAACGCAGCGAATGCCGGGGTGGTGGCGATTTCTTCCGCCATCAAGAACGGCAATCCTGAAGTGGAGGGCGCACGCGCGCG
>CALBSY010000043.1 GCA_937967725.1 uncultured Alphaproteobacteria bacterium
AATGTCGCGCCACCGCCAAGGGCTGCTTGGCCGGATCGGCGGGAGCTTCGGGCTCGGCGGCGCGCAGCACCGCTTCCAGTTTGCCGCGTACCGAAGCGATACGGCGGGCGTTGGCGATCTGACCGCCTCCCTCCTCCTGCACATAGAACACGTCCGACGCGCGCACGCCGTAAGTGTCGATATGGGCGCTATTGATAGACACTTTCGCTTCGGCGCAGACGTGCGCCAGCTCAGCCAGCAGACCAAGCCGGTCGCGGCCCGAGGCTTCAATCACCGTGGCGTCAGGAGTAAGAGAATTGTCGACCCGCACCCAAGGTTCGATGGCGAAAGCGGCGGTCCGGCGGGAAGGCGGCGCGGCATTTGGCAACGGATGATCTTCAAGCGCGGCGCGCGTCAGCCGTTCGAGCAACTGTTCCAAGGCGCGCGGATCGCGCAGACCAAACGGCTTGAAGTCGGTAGTTTGAATCGAGAAGACGTCGAAAGCGGCGCCGTCTCGCGTCGTGTGCACGCGCGCGCCGGCGATGTCGGCCCCGCTCGCGGAAATCGCCGCCGCTAGGCTTGCAAACAGTCCAGATCGGTCTCCGGCGTAGATTAGCACCTCTGTGACGCCCTGCACCTCGCGAATGCGCGCGGCGACATGTGGAATGGCGCGCCCTTTGCGCGCGGCGATCACTTCGCGCGCGTGCCAAGCGCGCGCCTCCGCGTCGTGATTCAGCCAGTAGCCGTCTTCCAGCGCGCCCAGCCAGGCATCCAGCACGCCGTTCTCATCTTCCACTTCCGCCAGCAGCTCTTGTTTTGCTTGCGCCGCAATCTCGGCCAAGTGAACCCGCACGCTTTCCGCGTCCGAACGTCCACCATGCAGTGCGGCTTCAGTGAGGCGATAGAGATCGCGCAGCAGCTGACGCTGCCAGTCGTTCCAAACGCTCGGGCCGACCGCGCGGAGATCCGATACCGTGAGGATCAGTAGCAGACGCAGGCGCTCAACCGTGCCGACGGTTTCGGCAAACTGCGCCACAGTGCGTGGATCGCCAATATCGCGCTTTTGCGCTACGTCGCTCATCAGCACGTGATGTCTCACCAGCCATCCGACAAGCTCTACTTCCTCCGGCGGCAAGCCCAAGCGCTCGCACGCGGCGCGCGCGGACTTTTCGCCTTCGACTTGCTGATCGCCATCGCCTTTGCCGGTGTCGTGCACCAACATCGCCAGAT
>CALBSY010000044.1 GCA_937967725.1 uncultured Alphaproteobacteria bacterium
CTGCAGTTCGCGCGGGAGACGTTTCTGCGCGCGCCAGCGTGTGTGATGGTGGTGTCGTCAACGGCGCCTAATGCGAAGGTGCCGGCGTGGGAGCAGCAGATGTCTGCTGGTGCGACTTGCTTCTCACTGCTGTTGTGCGCCCACGCGCTCGGCTACGCCGGTTGTTGGCTGACAGAATGGTTGGCGTTCGACGCCCGTGTTCGCGCAGCACTTGGCTTGGCCGAGCATGAACGCATAGCTGGTTTCGTCTATCTTGGAACGGCGCGCGAGCCCGCGGTCGAGCGCGTCCGCGCCGATCCAGCGCCGCGCATTTCGCGATTCTGACAAACAAAACGGGCCGTCGCCGGATACGACGGCCCGCCGCAAAGTGTTGACGCTCTAAAGTTCTCGGCCCATCGTGACCACGCCAGCGGCATCGTAGCTTGATGGGCCATAGGTGTAGTTTTTGATGTCCGGGCCCGCATCGATATCGGTTTCGTGATGGCGCAGATCGAGCGTGAAGCCGTGGAAGGCGTACGTGCCGCCGATATTCCAGGTGTTGTAATCGTCCTCCAGCGCCGCGCCGAAGGGACCATCCGGATCTTCGATTTCTTGATTGCCGTAGGCGGCCGTGAATTCGAGCGCATCGGACGCTGCAAACGTGCCGTTGATCTCGAAGTACGTCGCCTCGCCGGTGCCGCCGAAATTGTCGTCTGTCAGATAGGCCGCGCCGCCGACTGAGAATTGCTCCGTGAGGCCAAGCGAGGCGGCGATCATCAGCTCGACGTAATCGAACTCCGCCGTATCATCGTCCGCGCCCGGATAGAAGTAGCCGATGAGTCCGAGATCCCACTCGACCGGACCGGTGGTCGGCGTCACACCGAGATAGACGTCCATCTCGATGCCTTCGGTGACGTTCGACGCCCACACGCCGGCGTAGAAAATGTTGTGGCTATAGTCGAAACCGCCCTGGATCGCGGGACCGTTGTCGTACAGCGAGATGCCGCGGAACACATAATCGGTCGTCAGCGCGACGTTGGCGGAAATTTCGTGGGCTTGCGCCATGCCTGCTCCGGCAAGCGATGCGCCCACCGCAGCGGCCGCGCCCATCAATTTCTTCATTGTATGCATCCTTCAATCCCCGCGGTTCTCGCCGCAGCGGCGAGGCTCACGCTATTCGCGTGAACGAGTGGTTAAGCGGGCGGCAGTGTTGGCTGACTCCAAGGGAGGCGGTCAGCAACCGCATCCCTTCCTTGTCACAAACGCCGCTCCGCGCCCGTTTCATAGGCGCGCCGCGGGCGTTTCGCCTCAAGAATGCGCAGAAAACTAGCGCATCGACATCGAGGCAAACCCCAGATGCAAGCCGGCATCCACCAGCAACGTTTCGCCGGTGACATGACGTGACGCGTCGGACAGGAAGAAAAGGCCTGCATCGGCAATGTCTTCGGCGCTTGAGGCGGCCTGAAGCGGCGTCATTCGCTTGGTGCCTTCGCGAACCCTGTCCACGGCTTCGGCCGGCAGTCCTTTCTCGTGCCAAGGCGTGTCGATGAAACCCGGACAAAGCGCATTGATGCGAATCTTTGGCCCCAGCACGCGCGCCAAGGAGAGCGTCATCGTATTCAACGCTCCCTTCGATGCTGCATACGCCACCGACGAGCCAATCCCAGTCACGCCCGCAATCGAGGACACCATCAGCACGCTTGCCGCGTTCGACGTTTCCAATAGCGGCCGCGCCGCGCGCAGCATCTGGAACGGCGCGATGACGTTGACGGCGAAGATGTGCTCGAAATCCGCGCGTTCCAGCGCATCGAGATCGCCGTGCGCCGGCGCGAATTTGGTCACGCCTGCATTGTTGGCCAGCGCGTCAAGACGTCCGAAGCGCCGTGCTTTAGCGACAATTTCGCGACACGCGGAATCATCGGCGACATCGCCCTGCGCCAAGACCGCTTCGGCGCCGGCGGCGCGCACAGCCTCCGCGGTCGCCTCGGCTTCCGCCGTGCTGCGCGCGTAATTGATGATCACTGCCTTGGCGCCGCGCGTGGCTGCGCCTACGGCCAAAGCCGCGCCAAGTCCCGTGGATGCGCCGGTGACCAGAACGATCTTGCCCTCGAAATCACGCATGCCGCGTCTCCTTTTGCCGCAAGCGGCTTGCCAGCGCGGACCTCCGCCTTCAAGTCTCCGCGGCGGTTTCGGCGGAGGACTGGGTGGAACTTTGGATACAGATCGGCGCCGGGCTCGCGCTGCTGGCTGTTGGCGTCGAGGCGGTCGTGCGCGGCGCCGTCGGCGCGGCGCGCCGGCTGGGCGTCTCGGAACTGCTGATTGGGCTGACGCTGGTGGGCTTCGGCACGTCGATGCCGGAATTGCTCACCAGCCTCAGCGCTGCGCTGCGCAACTCGGAGGGCGTCGCCGTTGGCAACGTCGTCGGCTCCAACATCTCCAACATTCTGCTGATCGCCGCGCTTGCCGCCATCGCCAAACCAATCAGCGTGCCGCGCGCGGCCATCGTGCGCGACGGGGTGACGATGCTCGCCGCTACGATCGCGCTTGCCGCGTATGCGCATTTCTTTCCGGCCGTAGAGCGCTGGACTGGAGCGCTGATGCTGGCGTTGCTCGCGAGCTATCTGTGGGGCACCTGGCTCGGCGAGCGGCGCAGCCAGGGTCCGTCCGCGGAGCTGCACCGCGCCGGCGCGCAAGCTTACGATCCGGCCACGCCTGGACTTTGGCTCTCGCTGGCGTTCGTCGTTGGCGGTATTGTCGCGCTCGGCTTTGGGGCCGATTTGCTCGTGCAGGGCGCGATCACGCTCGCGCAGTTCGCCGGCGTATCGGACACCGTTATCGGCCTCACCATCGTCGCGGTGGGCACCTCGCTGCCCGAGTTGGTGGCGACGCTCGCAGCAGCGGCGCGGGGCCGTTCGGAGGTCGCGTTCGGCAACGTCGTCGGCTCCAACATCTACAACGTTCTCGGTGTGCTCGGCATCACGGCGCTCGTGCGCCCCATCGCCATTCCAGCCGATCTCGGCCTCATCGACTGGAGTGTCTTTGTCGGCGCGGCGCTGTTGTTGATGTTCCATGCCGCAACCGGGGCCGGCGTCTCCCGGCGCGAAGGCGGCATTCTGCTGGCGGGGTATCTCCTCTATGTCGGCCATCTGGCGACGCGCGTCAGCCTCTGAGACTTGGCGCCGACGCGGCGCGAGAGTACGTCCCGCGCATGAACGATCTCACCCAGCTTGGCAAAGCCGCGCCAATTCCCGCCTCGCCGGACCAGGCGAAGCTCGAGCGCGTCGCCAATCCGCATGCGGGGACGCTCTACCTGGTGCGCTTCACCGCGCCAGAATTTACGTCGATCTGCCCGGTCACTGGTCAACCGGATTTCGGGACATTGGTGATCGATTACGCGCCGAAGGATTGGGTCGTCGAGTCGAAAAGCCTGAAGTTGTTCCTGCAAAGCTACCGCAACCACGGCG
>CALBSY010000045.1 GCA_937967725.1 uncultured Alphaproteobacteria bacterium
CGCGGTGCTGGGCCGGCTGCTCAGCGGCGTCACCCCCGACGAACGCGTCATTGAACTCGATCGCCGTCAACCCGAGTTCGTGGCGCCGGTGTGGGACTACGTGAACAACCGCGTCACCGATAACCGCATCTCCGGCGGCCGCGCGCTCAAGAGCGCCATCGGCGGCACATTGGACGCAGTCGAGCAGCGCTATGGCGTGCCTACAGGCATCATCCTCGGCATCTGGGGGCTGGAGAGCAATTACGGCGAAGCGGCGCTCAATTGGAACGCTCAGACCGCTTTGTCCACGCTGGCCTATGAGGGCCGCCGCCGCGCTCAGTTCGAAGGCTATCTGTTGGCGTTGACCGAGATGGTCGAGCGCGGGCTGGCCGATCAACCGCAATTGCGCTCGTCCTGGGCCGGCGCGCTGGGGCAGCCGCAGTTTATGCCCGACGTGTACCTGACGACGGCGGTCGATTGGGACAATGACGGCCATCGCGACATCTGGAACAACCGCGGCGATGTCGCGGCTTCCATCGGCAATTATTTGAACGATCGCGGGTGGCGCCGCGGCGAGCCGGTGTTCACCGAAGTCAATCTTCCTAGCGGCTTCAACTATGGCCACGCCGACGGCACGCAACGCAGCGTCGCGTCCTGGGCCGATCTCGGCGTGCGCCGCATCGACGGCGCCGAGTGGCGCAGCGACGAGCGCACGCTGCAAGCCCAGTTGTTCCTCCCTGCGGGTGCGGAAGGGCCGGCGCTCCTGCTGCATCACAACTTCGCAGTGATCCGCCGCTACAACAATTCTGACCGCTACGCGCTTGTCGTTTCCCTGCTCGCGCGGGCTTTCGACGGGCAAAGCTCAAGGCTGGTGCGGCCGTGGCCGACGCACGCCGGTTCGCTCAACCGCGATCAGATTGTAGAACTGCAAACGCTGTTGAACCAACTCGGCTACGCCTCAGGCGAGGCGGATGGCTTGTTTGGCTCGAATACGCGCCGCGCCGTCAGCCGCTTTCAGGCCGATCACGATTTAGCGGCCGACGGCTTTCCGACCCAAGCGTTGCTCGATCAAGTGCGCGTGCGCGCGGGCGTGGCGCCAGAGCCGCCGCGCGAGCCGCGCGGGTTGGGTGCAAGCGGCGTGCGCGAACTGCAGCGCCTGCTCAATCGCTTAGGCTACAGCGCCGGAAGCGCGGATGGCGTGATCGGCACGCGCACGCGCAACGCGATCCGCGCATTTGAACGCGCGCGCGGCATGGAAGTGCGCGGACGCGCGACCGACGTCGTGCTGGAAGCGGCGCGCGCGGCCGCCGGTTAGGGGCCCGGCGTGTTTGGCGGCGGCGCTTCCACGGGAATCGCGCCGCGCAGGCGCCGGCTGATGAGCGTGAACGCCAGCATGCCGAGCAAGAGTCCGACTGTTATGAGGAGCGGCGCGTTCATGCCGAGCCGCTCGTAGGCCACGCCGCCGAACAGCGGCGAGAACACGAACCCCGCGCCGTTCACGGCAACGACCAAGCCCGCCGCCGCGCCTTGCTCTTCGGGGCGCACCGCGATCGACGCACCGCCAGTGAACCCGGGACGCGCGAGGCCCGCGCCCAAACCCTGCACCGCTTGCGAAACCAGCAACGCGCCGAGCGTTGGCGCGACGATTTGAATCGTGACGCCGAGCGCCAGCAATCCAGCGCCCCAGGCCATCAGCATCCGCGGCCCCATACGCAGCCGCGGCAGCACCGCCATTTGCGTGGCGAGCAGGGCGAGCGCGTTGACCATGAAGCCGGCGGCGGTGAGTTCGGCGCCGTGTTCGCCCTGCGCATTGAGCCGGTCCATAGTGAAAAGGCCGAACACCTGCACGGTGATGCCGGCGACCATCGAGAGCGCGAAGCCGTACATCAAATAGGCGGAGATGCGTCTGTCGCCGATAAGGGCGATTGACTCTTTCCAGTCGCTGCGCGGCCGGTCGGATTTGGGCGGCGTATTTTCCGGCAGGAAGCGCCAAATCGCGTACGACGCCGCAGCGGCCAGAACGGCGATCAGCACGATCGGAAACACCAATCCCAGCCAGGCCGCCAGCGCCGCGCAGATCGCCGGACCGAAGGCTTGTCCCAAGGCAAACGCCGCTGTCAGTCCGGCGAGCTGCTCCGTGCGTTCGGCCAGCGAGGTGCGGTCGGCGATGTACGCTTGCGCGGCGGGCGAGGAAGCCGAGCCGAACGCGCCGAAGATTGCGCGCGTCAGCATCAAGGCGATGAACAACCAGACGCCGGTGAGCAGGCCGATCATGCCCAGCATCACCATTGCGCCAAACAGGCCCATCGACACAGCGTAGGCCGCCAGGCCCAGCGCGGCGACCGGCTTGCGGCCAATGCGATCGGAGAGGCGGCCCCAGTACGGACTGCAGAACACCCACAGCAGCGCGGAAAGCGCAAAGATCCAGCCGACAGTGGAGTCCGAAAGATTGAGCTGGCGCACCAGAGGCGGCGCCACGGCGAGCAACATCGAATTGCCCGCGCCGAGCACGAGCAAGCATATAAACAGAAGGTGAAACTGGCCGCGGCGCGGCGCGGCCGACGCTGGGGAAGGCTCACTCATGGGCGGTTAAGTCAGCGATAGACCGCCCTTTTCTTGGTTTCAATGCATCAACCGAAACGGCTCCTTAAGCGCGATCGGGCATAAACCGCACTCGGTCGGGGTCCTCAGAGTAAACGCGCGCTAACCATGTTTCCCGTTATCGGTCTCGTTGTTGTGTTCGGCATGGTGTTCGGCGGCTTTATGCTGGCGGGCGGCCATTTCGAAGTGCTGATCGAAGCGGCGCCGATGGAGTTCATGATGATCGGCGGCGCGGCCCTGGGCGCGTTGATCATTTCCAACGACATGAACGGGCTTAAGAGCGTCGCCGGCGGCTTCGGCAAGGTGATGAGCGGGCCGAAGTGGAATAAGAAAGATTACTCGGATCTTCTCGCGCTGCTGTTCCAGCTGACCAAGCTGATGAAGACCAAGGGCATCGTCGCGCTCGAACCGCATATCGAGAACCCGAAAGAGAGCGCGATCTTTTCGAAGTACCCGAAGCTCTGCAAAGACCACTTCGTAGTCGATTTCATCTGCGACACGATGCGCATGATGACCATGAACCTCGACGATCCGCACCAGGTCGAGGACGCCATGGAGAAGCAGATCGAAAAGCACCATCACGAGAGCCTGCATCCCGCGCACGCGCTGCAAGGCATGGCTGACGGCCTGCCGGCGCTCGGGATCGTCGCGGCCGTGCTGGGCATCGTGAAGACAATGGGCGCGATCAATGAGCCGCCGGAAATCCTCGGCCTCATGATCGGCAAGGCGCTGGTGGGAACCTTCCTCGGCGTGTTCCTTGCCTACGGTATTGTCGGCCCCATCGCGGCGCGCCTGAACGGAGTCATCGAACACGACGCGCAGTTCTACAAAATCATTCGAGATGTGCTCGTGGCGCACTTGCACGGAAACGCCGCGCAAGTTTCAGTAGAGATCGGGCGCGGCTCGGTGCCGACGCCGCTACAGCCGAGCTTCTCGCAGCTCGAAGAAGCTCTAGCGGCCGCCGCCGAAGCTTGACGCCTCCCACGTGGGACTCGGCGCTATGCAGATATGCATAGGCCCGCTAGGCCGTGGGGGTTGCCAGTACGGTTAATCCTTGGCATGGAATCGCCTCCCGCGTTGGGGGTAGACCCCGACGCTGAGACGAGGGGTAGAACCTATGACGAAGTTCAAGTTGGGCATGGCGGCTGCTGCCGCTGCCGTACTCGCCTTCGGCGTCGCGGCCTGCGGCCAAACGACGACGGTGGAAGAGCAACCGGCGGCTGTCGAAGAATCCATGGAAGCTCCGGCGGAAGCTCCGGCGGAAGCTCCGGCTGACCCG
>CALBSY010000046.1 GCA_937967725.1 uncultured Alphaproteobacteria bacterium
GCATGTTGCGGTGTTCGATGAACATAACCGGATCGTTGCCGCGCAGCGCCGTGCGCAACAGGCCGACCGCGTCTTCGGCGTTGGAGGGACAGGCCACGCGCCAGCCTGGGCTGTGCACGAATTGCACTTCGTTGGTCTGCGAATGCCACGGGTCGCCGCACTTGAAGAACCCCACCGGCATGCGCACCACCATCGGCGCGGCGAAGCGGTTGGCCGTGCGCCAGCGCATGGTGCCACAATCGTTGATCTGCTCACAGGCCGGGTCGGCGTATTTGCGGAACTGGATCTCCGGCACGGGCATCAACCCAGCCATTGCCATGCCGACGGCGCGGCCGCTGATGCCTTCCTCGGACAGTGAGGTGTCGAACACGCGCTCGGCGCCGTACTTTTCCTGCAGCCCCAGCGTGACGCCGTGCACGCCGCCCTTGGGGCCGACATCCTCGCCGAAGATCAGCACGCGCGGATTGACCGCAAGCTCGTGATCGAGCGTGCGCCGGATCGCCGTGATCATGTTAATGCGCGCGCCCTCCGGCTTGGGCTGATCGCTCGTTTGTGGCGCCTCATAGCCCGCGTTCCAAAGTCCGCCTTGCTCCTGCAGCGCACCATCCTCACTGAACACAAAGCGCGTGACGCTCGACGCCTCGGCGACGGGACGTTGATCGGCGATCTGCGCCGCGCGTTCGGCTTTTTCCTTAGCGTCGGCCTCGAGCGCGTCCCACTCTTTCGCACTTATCAGCGAAGGCACGACATGCGATTTGAGTTTCGGCAACGGATCGCGCGCCCATTCGGCCTCGATCTCTTCCTTGCTCTTGTAGGCTTGCGTGTCCTGAAACGAGTGGCCTTCGAGCCGCGGCACGCTCAGATGCAGCAGCGCCGGACCGGCGCCGCCGCGCACATGCGCCACCGCTTCAGCGATCAACTCGGATGCTTCGACGGGCTCTGTGCCGTCGCCGTCGAGCACTTTGAGGCCGCTGAAGCTGGCGAGGTTCTTGGCGATGTTGCAGCCGGGCGTCTGCAGCCAGCCGGGCGTGGAAATGCCGTAGCCATTGTCCTCGATGAAGAACAGCATCGGCAACTTCAGCGTTGTCGCCATCGTCAGCGCCGACCAGAACCCATTCGTCGCCACCGAAGCATCGCCGCCGAGCACGACTGAAATCGCGCCGTCATAGGCACGATCGCCAAGCACGGTCTTGGCGTATTCGATCGCCTGCGCGTAGCCGGCGGTGGGGGTGTATTGCGCGCCGACGCCGCCGCACATCGGCAGCGCCGAAGCGCCCGTCGCGTTGGGATAGTTGAACACAACGCCGATATCACGCCCGTCGCTATAGCCGCCCGCACGCCCCATGGCTGAGCCAAGCGCGTCTTCCAACGCAACGCCAAGCGAAAGCAGGATTGGACGTGAGCGGTAATAGCCGCAGAGCGCATCCTTCGGATGCGTGAGGTGCAAGCCGAGCAGCACCTGCGCCATGTCGTGCCCGCGCGCGCTGAACTGGTAGAAAATCTTCTTGCCGGGAACGAGGACCGTCTCTTCCAGTGCGTCCATCGCTCGGGAGCACTGCACCAACTCGGCCACGCGCCGCCAATCTGTTGCTGTCCGGGCTCTATCGGCGGGCTTGGGATTAGCGCTCATGGGCGGGAGATTACCGCCCATTTCAAGCAAATTCAGTCGCAATCCGCCCGTCTTTGCTATGTTGGGTGCAATATTGGTGCATTTAGTGCATGATTGACGCATGATTCGTGAGAAAATACAGCTCGATGAGGCCGATGGCCGTCTGTTGCGGGCAATGCAGCGCGACGCCTCGGCGCCGCAAAGCGCCTTGGCGGATGCGGCCGGGGTGTCGGCCAGCCAAGTTTCGCGGCGGCTAGCGCGACTGAAAGAAGCGGGCGTGCTCCGCGCTGTGGTCGGTCTGGTCGACGCCGAACGCGCCGGGCTCACCTGCGCCGCCATCATCCGGGTACGTTTGCGCGATCATGCCGCCGCCAACGTTAAGGCCTTTCGCGATCTCGTCGCCCGTATGAACGAAGTGACGCTCTGCGTCATGCTGACCGGTGAGGCGGACTATCTGATCAAGATCGCCGCGCGCGACCTGCCGCATTTTCAGGAGATCGTGCAGTCCAAGCTGCTTCGCTGCGCGGCTATCGCACACATGGAAAGCTCAATTGTTCTGGAGCACCTGAAGGACACCACCGAACTGCCGCTCGATGATCTCTAAGCGGTTCTCGGCGTGACTTCTTGCGGCGTGCTGGGAACGCCCGCTGCCGCAGTCTGCTGATAGAAGCGCAGGCGGCGTTCGTCGTTCAAGATTGCGATAAGGTCCTCCACCGTCCCCGGGCGGGATACGAGATAACCCTGCGCTAGGTCGCAGCGCCTGCTTGCGAGGAGCGCGAATGCTGCCGGCGTTTCAACGCCCTCGGCTGTGACTTCCAGTCCGAGCCCGTGCGCAAGATCGATCGTGGACCGGACCAGGAGCGCATCGCGTCTATTCGCCGTGAGCGTCTGCACGAACATCTTGTCGATCTTCAGTTCGTGCGCAGGCAATTCCTTCAAATAGGCCAGTGATGAGAGCCCAGAACCATAATCGTCAATGGCGATGCGCACTCCGTTCTGCGCGAACAACTCGATGTGTTCGAGCGCCAGCTTGGGGTTGTCGATCACCGCAGTCTCGGTGATCTCGAAGCACATCTCTCCAGGGGCTTGCCGCACGATGCTGAGCGCCTGTCGCGCGAAATCGCCGTCGCTCAACAGCCGAGCGGAGATATTGACAGAGAGCGTTAGCGGGCAACCTGCACCGCTCAGTTTTTGTTGATCGGCGACAGCACGCTGCAACGCCCACTCCGTGAGCGCCCGAATGTGACCCGTTTCCTCCGCCATCGGCACAAACAAATCTGGCGCGATTTGGCCGCGCGTAGGGTGGCGCCAGCGCACGAGACATTCGGCGCTATCGATCCGGCCAGTGCGGAAATTATACTTGGGCTGATGGGCCAGCGCGATCTCGCCGGTTTCCAGCGCGCGGCGCATTTCTCCCATTAGTGAGAGATTGCGCGCCGGATCGCCGTAGGCGGCCTCATCGAACGTTGCGACTTTCTGCATCGCCGCGCGCGCTTGGTCGAGCGCTATGCTTGCGCGCTCAATCATTGCGCTTGGGCTCTCGTTCTTGGCGCGTGGCTGCGCCAGCCCGATCGTCACAGTGACGTCCAGTTCTTGACCCTCGAGCGACATTGGCGCTTCCAGGTTGGCCAGCAAAGCCGCCGCCCGCTTGCGCGCGTCGTTGTCGTCATCGGCGAGAAAAGTCGCGCCGAACGTATCGCTGGAAAGGCGCGCAATCGGTGCGTTTGGCGCGAGATGCGCCAGCCGCGCGCCCAGCGCGCGCATAGCGGCGCCGGCGAGCGTATAGCCGATGGCGCCGCGCATGTGCGCAAAGCGATCGACGCCGATGGCGGCGAGATAGAGCCGCTGGGTCTGTTGCGAGCCGGCCAGGCGCCGCTCAAGCGCCAACCGGTTGGGCAGGCGTGTTTCGGCGTCGTGGTAGGCGAGATGCGTGATCTTCCGTTCGCGCTCGCGGATGGCGTCGACCATCGTATTGAATGATTCAGCCAGCCGGGAGAGTTCGTCCCGCGTGGCGACAACGACCGTATCGTACACGCCTTGCTGCAGCTTCTTTGCCGCATCCTCCAGGGTCGAGACCGGTTGCGTGATGCTGCGGGCCAAGAACCAAGTGCCAGCAAGCAGAATGGCGATGCCTGCGATGCCGATGGCGAACAACGTGTTGAACAGGGCGCCATAGGGCGACAGTGCGCTGGATAATGGATACTGAAGCAGCAAGACGCTGCGCGTGCCGTCCAGCGAAGGCAAGGCTTGCGCGCGCGCGAGCGCGCTCTTGTCGGGTGTGCGCGCCGCCCGCGGAGATTGCGCTGCCAGCATATCATCGATGAATACGTCGAGCGCGTCGGCGCTGTTCGCACCGGGCGTCATCCAGCCCTCGCGCTGATGCGCCAGCAGTGTGGCCTGAACGGGAATCGAGGCGAGCGATTCAAGCGCCTCCAAGGTCTCACGGTCAAGGTGAGCGCCCAGAACCAACCACCCCAGCCCGTCCGGCATCTCAGCGGTCGCCGACTGATAGAGGCGATCGTTCACCGTCAGCACGCCTCGGGGCGCATCGCGCCGTTCGAGCGCAACTTGCAAACCCGGCGACACCGATGTGTTCGAAACCGCGCCATCGCCTACAACGAGGCCTTCGCGCGTGACGAAGAAGGCGAGATCGCTGCCCGTGCGTCCGCGCAAATCGTTGAGCACTGCGCGGATCGTCACGTCGCTGCGATCCGTGGCGGCTTGGCGCATCAATTCGCTACGCGCGATGTGGCGTGCGCTGTCCTGGAGGTGTTCGAGGCGGAGCGACCAGACGCGATCAAACACAGCGGCCGTGCTAGCGAGCTGCTCGCGCGCCAAACGCTGGGTGTTGTCGGAGATGACGGCGTAGGCGGTGGCGCCAATGAGGAATAGCACCACGCAAAACAGCCCGGTGTAGAGCACCGTTAGTTTGACGCGCAGGCGCTTGAACATGATCATGCGCCTGCGCGGGGCCGAAAGAGAGCGCGGTCGCCCATGCCATCCCTTTAGCCGCGCCCGTTAAAGCGAGCGTTAACCGCGGCGCTAGTGGGCGCCGTGCGCAGCATCGGCTTGGCGTCGAACCGGAAGCGAAACGTCAATTTCGCCCGCATGGTCAAACGTCAGCCGTACCGGAATGCTTTCGCCGTTCGAAAACGGCTGGGCAACTCCGTAGAACATGAGGTGCCGCCCACCCGGCGCGAGCGTGACGGACGCGCCGGCCGGGATTGACAGCACGTCGACGGGGCGCATGCGCATGACGCTGCCGTCCATCGTCATCTCATGGACCTCCACGCGCGCCGCGCGCGGGCTGGAGACTGTGAGAAGGCGGTCGTCGACGGCGGCGCCGTTGACGATGGTGAGATATCCCGCCGAAACCTCAGCGCCGCCGGGCGTCGGCGCGGCCCAGGCTTCTTCCACCGCGAGCTGGCCGGACGCCGGAGCGGACGCGGGCGCGCCGCAAGCGGCGAGGCCGAGCAGGAGGGCGGCAAATGCCTGTCTCACTTTGCAAGCTTGTAAGTCCTGTTCGCGTTCGTCCGCAGGCGGCGCGTTGCCGCGGCAGGGCGAATAACGCTTCGCCGCGCCCGGTTGATCCGCCGCGCCGCCACCCTAGGTCATGAACAGATTCCGCACCGAACCCCGAGGAGACCCGCCCGTGTTCAAGCTTCCTCCATTGCCCTACGCCGAAGACGCTCTTGCTGCGTAGATGTCGGCCGCAACGCGACAGACGGACCATGGCACACACCACGCCGCCTGCCTCAAGAAAACTGACGCGCAGCTGCGGGA
>CALBSY010000047.1 GCA_937967725.1 uncultured Alphaproteobacteria bacterium
GAAACGCTCTCGGCGGATTTGTGCTCGCTGCGCGAGAAGGAAGACCGCGCCTGCTTGGCCGTGGAAATCGTGTTCGGCGCCGACGGCAAAAAGCGCAGTCACCGCTTCGCGCGCGGGCTGATGCGTTCGGCCGCGAAGCTCTCTTACGAACAGGCGCAAGCCGCGATTGACGGAAAACCAGACGCCAAAACCAAGCCGCTGCTCGATCCGATCCTCAAGCCGCTTTGGGCTGCGTATGCGTGCGTATGGGCGGCGCGGGAGAAACGTCAGCCGCTGGAGATCGCCGCGCCCGCGCACAAGATCATCTTCAAGAACGGCAAGGTTGCCGGCGTGAAACGGCGCGAACGCTTCGACGCGCACAAGCTGATCGAAGAATTCATGATCCAAGCCAATGTCTGCGCCGCCGAGACGCTGGAGCAGAAGGGCCGCCCGCAAATCTACCGCATCCACGATCAGCCCAGCGACGAAAAGATCGCCGCCATCACCGACTTCCTGCCAACCGTGAATATGAAATGGTCGAAGGGCGAGCGCGTTACCGCCGGCCGCTTCAACCGCATCCTGCATCAAGCCGAGCAATCGCCGAACAAGGATATCGTCAACGAAGTCGTGCTGCGCACGCAGTCACAGGCGGTGTACTCGCCCGACAATATCGGTCACTTCGGGCTCAATCTGGCGCGCTATTCGCACTTTACCTCGCCGATCCGCCGCTATGCCGACGTGACCATCCACCGCGCGCTCATCCGCGCGCTTAAGCTTGGACAAGATGGCGCCACCGATGCGGAAGAAGCGCGCTACGAAGCCATCGCCGAGCACGTCAGCGAAACCGAGCGCACTTCAATGGCGGCCGAACGCGACGCCACCGCGCGCTACATCGCCGCCTACTTGGCCGACCGCATCGGCGCCGATTTCGAAGGCCGCGTCACGGGCGTCACCCGCTTCGGCCTCTTCATCCGCCTCGACGAAACCCAAGCCGACGGCCTCGCCCCCATTTCCACCTTGGGCGACGAACGCTGGCTGCACGATGAGAAGGCGCACGCTTTGGTCGGCGAACGCTCTGGCCAGCGTTTTCCGCTCGGCATGCGCGTCGAAGTGCGCCTTGAAGACGCCACGCCGATCAGCGGCGGCCTCATCTTTACCATGCTCTCCGATCCCGAGCCGCCGCTGCCCGGCTGGCGTAAAGCGCGGCAAAGCAAACAAACGAGCGGCCGCGGGCGTCAAGGTCGCAGGCGGCGCTGACGCCGGAACACGCGCCGCGCCCGTACGTTAGCACACTGACGAATTGACCGAGTTTGTTGCGAAGGAGGCAACAATGGACGCCTCAGTGCTGACCGAACGCCAGCAGGGCCAGAAACACCCCGCGCCGCAGCGGCCACGCGAGCCGGCGCCGCATCGTTCGGCCCCAACCGAAGAACGCGCTGAGTGGAGCGAGCGCTATGTCGCTTGGTTCATCGCCCAAACGCCACAGGAAGGCCCGCTTCCGCCCGACATTTCGCCAACGCGCCGCTACGAGGTGGAATATGCTTATTGCATGCTCGATCCACAGCGGTATGAGCGTGAAACGCAGGAAGAGATGCGCCGCCCCGACTTGAATTTGCATTGATGCGCATCGCCGTTCAATGACTGCAAGCTCGACCCGCGCGAATACGAGCGCCAGACGCTGGCCGAAATCGCTGAAACTGAGCAGCAATCCTAAAGCTGGAAGCAGGCGAAAAACAAACGCGCGTTGTTGGCGTTATTGTGCACAAATACGTGCTCTTCATAGTGCGTGGTTGTAATCCGATAGCGCGGCTCCCCGCCAACATAATGGATGTAGCGTTCCTGCCCGGCAGGCATTCTTTCACGCAGCGCCGCTAGGCACGCGTCCGCAGACTCGAACTCCGCAGCGCCCGCGGCGCCGAGGGTGCGGTTCCGCTCCGCGGGCTGCCATCTACGCGTCTGCGCGCCTTCGG
>CALBSY010000048.1 GCA_937967725.1 uncultured Alphaproteobacteria bacterium
ACGTGCTCATGCTGCCGCCGCTCGCGCCCAGCGAGCCGACGACGCCGACCGACGAGCTCGCCAGCCGTCTGCACACCTACTACGCGTCCTTCCTAATCCCGGCGGATACTGCGACGAACGCGGGTACGCTGCGCGCGCTGATCAATCGCGGCGTGCCAATGGCCACCGCCAGCGCGATTTACGCGATGTGTTTGATGGCGATGCTGGCCGCGTCCGCCGTTTACAATTTCTCCAAACCCAACCCGCACCGGCGCATCCTGCGCCGCATCGACGAAGCCGCGATCTTCCTGATGATCGCTGGATCGTACACGCCCTTCACGATCAAGCTGCTGCCGCCCGAGTTTGCGCTGGCGGTAACAGTCGCGATCTGGGCCGCCGCACTGGCCGGCGCCGCGGGCAAGGTTTTCTTTCCCAACCTTTCAGACCGCGCCTGGTGCGTCATCTATCTGGCGTTCGGCTGGCTCGCCGTCGTGGTGCTTGGCCCGGCGGTGCCGACACTGCCGTCGTTGGCGATCGCGATGCTGGTGGTGGCCGGCGTGACCTATTCCGGCGGCGTGTTGCTTTACCTGAACCACGCCATCCCGTTCCGCCGCGCGCTCTGGCACGCGTGCGTGATCATCGGCGCGGCCGGGCATTACGCTGCGGTGCTGTACGGATTGGTGCTGTAACAACACAGCGCGCGGAACTTTGCACATCGCGGAAAGTTGAAAAGGCTCCAGACAAGAGGAGCCTCCGCCATGACTACACCTTCGGGACACACCTCCGCCATCCGCGCCAAGAAAGTGCTCGGCACTTCGGTGAAGAGCCGCGGCGGCGATAAGATCGGAAAGATCGAGGACCTCCTCCGCGACAGGCAATCGAATAACATCATTATCCCCGTGGTCGACTTCGGCGGCGTGTGGCGTGCGGACAAGAATAATCATCCGATGCCCTGGGCGACGTTGGACTACGACGAAAAAGAAGACGCCTACGTCGTGCCGTACACCGAGGATCAGCTGAAGGCTGCGCCGTGCGACACGATCGGCGAGCTGACCAAGAATGACGGGCTCGGCTATCGGGACCGCACTTACGATTATTACAAAGCCGAGCGCTATTGGCAGTAAGCACGGCTAGTTCGTCACGCGACGCGCCCGCTTGCGAGCGGGCGCGTTTTCGTTTGTGCGCCCCTGCGCACTTGCCGCAGCCGATCCTCAGCGCTCGAAACCCCTTCTCCCGCCTTCAGGCGGAGCGGCTCAGTTAAGCATCCACATCCGCTTCCAGCGCGAACTCTTGAATGAATTCACGCCGTGGCTCGACGACGTCGCCCATGAGCTTGGAGAACATCTCGTCGGCGTCGTCGGCGTGATCTACCTTCACCTGCATCAGGTTTCTGATGTACTGATCGAGCGTTGTCTCCCAGAGCTGCTCGGCGTTCATTTCGCCGAGGCCCTTGTAGCGCTGGATGGCGATGCCTTTGCGGCCCGCCGCCTCGATCGCGTGCAGCAAGGAGAGCGGCCCATGCACCGGCGTCGTCTCCTGGCCGCGCCGCAGCACGCCGGGCGCGCCATATACTTCCCGCAGCGCCGGGGCGCGGTCGGCCAGGCGGCGCGCGTCGGCTGATTGCAGGAAGAGCTTATCCAGCACGTGCCGCTCGGCGACGCCGCGCACGGTGCGCTCAAGCACCAGCGCGCCGTCGGGATCGAAACGGCCCTCCCAGCTGGCTTCGCCCTCTTCGGCGATCACGTTGAGTTGGCGCGCGGCTTCCTGCGCTTCCTTCTCGCCAGCGCCCGGTTCGAACGCACCGGCCAGCACCGCATGGCCGAGCACGTCGTCGGGCGCGCGCCCGTGCAACCGCTTCACCAGCGTCTCGACCGCCACCGCTTCGCGCGCCAGCCGCTTCAGATCGTCGCCAGCGATCTGCGCGCCGGTTGCGGTTTCGAACACGGCGCCGGCGGCGCCTTCTTCAATAAGATAGCTTTCGTATTCGGCTTCGTCCTTGAGATAGCGGTGGCTCTTGCCTTTCGCGGCTTTGTAGAGCGGCGGCTGAGCGATGTAGAGATAGCCCCCGTCGATGATCTCGGGCATTTGCCGATAGAAGAACGTCAGCAACAGCGTGCGGATGTGGGCGCCGTCGACGTCGGCGTCGGTCATGATGATGATCTTGTGGTAGCGCAGCTTCGAAATGTCGAAGTCGCCCTCGCCGCGGCCGATCCCAGTGCCGAGCGCTGTGATCAGCGTTCCCACTTGCTCGGAGGTCAGCATCTTGTCGAAGCGTGCGCGCTCGACATTGAGGATCTTGCCCCGTAGCGGCAGCACGGCTTGCGTCTCGCGCGCGCGGCCTTGCTTGGCAGAGCCGCCGGCCGAGTCGCCTTCAACAATGAAGAGCTCGGACTTGGCCGGGTCCTTTTCCTGGCAATCGGCCAGCTTGCCGGGCAACGAGGAAATATCGAGCGTCGACTTGCGGCGCATTTCGCGCGCCTTCCGCGCTGCTTCGCGCGCGGCGGCGGCCTGCACGATTTTGCCCATTACGTTCTTGGCGTGGGTCGGGTTTTCCTCGAACCATTGCGCCAAGGCTTCCGCCAACAGACTCTCAACCGCCGGGCGCACTTCGGAGGAAACCAGTTTTTCCTTGGTCTGCGAGGAGAACTTCGGATCGGGCACTTTCACCGAGAGCACGCAGGTCAGCCCCTCGCGCGCGTCGTCGCCGGTGATCTCAACCTTCTCCTTCTTCGCCAGTCCCGAAGACTGCATGTAATTGTTCACGACCCGCGTCAGCGCGCCGCGGAAGCCGGCCAAGTGGGTGCCGCCGTCCTTCTGTGGGATGTTGTTGGTGAAGCAGAGGGTGTTTTCGTGATAGCCGTCGTTCCACTGCAGCGCCGCTTCGATGTTGATGCCCTCACGTTCGCCGGCGACGTAGATCGCTTCGGGGATCAGCGCCGAGCGCGACCGGTCGAGGTGGGCGACGTAGGCCTTCACCCCGCCCTCGTAATAGAGCGTCTCCTCGAACGGCTCCGGGCCGCGCAAATCCTTGAACACGATGCGGACGCCCGAGTTCAGGAACGCGAGCTCGCGCAGCCGGTGCTCGATCGTCTTGCGATCGTACTCCGTCATGGTGAAGGTCTTGGGGCTGGCCAGGAAGCGTACGGCGGTGCCGCGGATGGGTTGGCCGTCGCGCAGTTCGGCGTCGCCGGTGATTCTCAGCGGCGCCTCCGGTTCGCCTTCGCGGAAGCGCATGTAATGCACCTTGCCCTCGCGCCAGATGGTGAGGTCGAGCCATTCGGATAGCGCGTTGACGACGCTGACGCCGACGCCGTGCAGGCCGCCGGAAACCTTGTACGAATTCTGGTCGAATTTCCCGCCGGCGTGCAGCTGGGTCATGATGACTTCCGCCGCCGAGACGCCCTCTTCCGGGTGGATGTCGGTGGGGATGCCACGGCCGTTGTCGGTGATTTCGGCGCTGCCGTCGGGGTGCAAAATCACCTCAACTCGCGTCGCATGTCCGGCCAGCGCTTCGTCGACGGCGTTGTCGACCACCTCGTAGATCATGTGATGGAGACCGGACCCGTCGTCCGTATCCCCAATATACATCCCCGGCCGCTTCCTGACTGCGTCTAAGCCTTTGAGAACTTTGATGGAATCAGCGCCATAATCAGGCGTGCTCGCCGGCGCGTTTTGGGGAGCGGTCATGCGTGTCGAATCGGGTTGGAAAACATCCCCCAATATAGGGATAGGCGCGCCAAAAGTCTTGGATTCAGTGCGGTTTCGATGCCGCAGCGCGGCCTAAAAAAGCATTGGAAAAGCCAGCCAAAACGCGCCCGCCAAAGCCGCCATGCCGAGCGCTAGCCAAAGCCCGTCGCGCGCGGCCATGCCGAGCCCAAAAAACACCACCGCGAACCCGGGCGCGAGGGGCGCCAATGGGATTAGGCCGAGAGGAAATGTGATCAGCGCGGCGATGATCACCAGCAGCGCGATCAGGTTCACGAAGGGCGGATAAGTGAGAAACGTCAGGCGTGGTTTCAGCACCCTATCGACGCGCCGCGCCATCGGACGCGCCTTGTCCAAGCCGCGCAACACCGCGTCACGTGGCAAGCGCGTGTTCAGGGCCGAACTCGGCAGCCAGATGCGGCGCAAGCCCAGGGCCATCTGCCCCGCCACGATCAAGGTCAGCAAGGCCGCGAGCCAGGTCAGTCCCGGGACAACGGTGACGGGAGAGATTGCGAACAAGCCGATGACCAGCAGCAGCGGCCCGTATGTCCGCCGCCCAACCGCGTCGATGACTTCCCGTAGCGTGAGTGAATCGGGCGTTGGGTCGTCGCGAACCTTTTCCCCAATCTGATCGAGCGTGCCCGACAGATCGGCCGTGCGCTCGCGCCGGCGCTCCTCGGCCTTCACGCCGCGATGCGCACGGGGAGGGTTTCGTAGCCCTTGACGAAGGACGAAAAGACGCGGCGGGGCTCTTCGACCACCTCGATCGTGTCGAAGCGCTTGAGAATCTCTTCCCATACAATGCGTAACTGCATCTCGCCCAAGCGGTTCCCAACACAGCGGTGAATGCCGAAGCCGAACGAGAGATGCCGGCGCACGTTTTCGCGTTCGATATCGAACTCGTTCGGGTGAGCGATCACTTCTTCGTCGCGATTGCCCGACACGTACCACATCACGACTTTGTCGCCTTTCTTGATCGTTTTGCCGCGCAGCTCGACGTCTTCGAGCGCGGTGCGTCGCATGTAGGCGAGCGGCGTTTGCCAACGGATAGTCTCGGAAACCAGCGCGGGAATGAGCGCCGGATTTGCTTTGAGTTTGGCGTACTGGTCGGGAAACTTGTTCAGCGCGTAGACGCTTCCCGAGATCGAGTTGCGTGTCGTGTCATTGCCGCCGACGATCAGCAGGATGAGATTGCCGAGATATTCCTGGCGCGGCATGTCCTTGGTGCTCGGCCCATGCGCCAGCATCGAGATGAGATCGTTTTTCGGCGGCGCCGCAGCACGCTCCTCCCACAGCCCGTTGAAGTAATTTAGGCACTCCAACAGCTCTTCCCGGCGCTGTTCGTCGCTCTCGACGATACCCTGCCCCGGCGCAGCGGTGGCGACGTCCGACCAGCGCGTGAGCTTGCGCCGATCTTGCCATGGAAAATCGAACAGCGTCGCCAGCATCTGCGTCGTCAGCTCAATGGAAATCTTATCGACCCAATTGAACACCTCGTTGCGCGGCACTTCGTCCAGCAAACCCGCGGCGCGTTCACGGATGATCGGCTCCAGGTGGGCTAGGTGGTTGGGCGCCACGATGGGAGATACCGTCTTACGTTGCACATCGTGCTTAGGCGGATCCATGGCGATGAACATCGGCAGGGGAAAATCCTCTTCCGGGTCGAACAGCACGATCGACGGCTCGGATGAGAATTGCTGGTGGTTGGTGTCCACCGCCATGATGTCGTTGTACTTGGTGACGGACCAATACGGTCCATTCAAGCTGTCCGGGCAGTAGTGCACCGGGTCTTCCTTGCGTAGGCGCTCGAAGAACGGCCAGAAATTGTAGTCTCGAAAGCGTTCGCCGCGGCTCATGTCGAGCGTCGAGAGATCGGTCGTCCACGCATCTTCGTTTGGATTGTAATCGAACACATAGTCCGGATTGTGCCGGCTGAGATAATCTGGGTTGGCCATCGCGCGCCTCCACAGACGACAGCACCAAATTTCCCCGCCTCTGTCACGCCTCTCGCTGCGGCAAGCCGGTCAGAGCAGTTTGCCCATGCGCAATAGCGGAATCTCCACGTTGCCGCTTGTGCGCGAAATGAAGCGCTCGATCACCTCATAGCCGCACGCGCGGTAGAGCGATTCGCCGGCAAGCGTGGCAGCCAACTCAACGCGCGAGAAGCCTTCGTCCCGCGCCGCTTCCTCGCACGCCGCCAGCACCATGCGGCCGACGCCGCGCCGGACATGGTCGGGATGGGTGTACATGGCGCGCACGCGCGCTGGATCGCGTTTAGGATCTAGCAGCGCCGCGTCACGCCCGCTTGAATGATCGCCCCCGAATAACGTGGCGCGGCGGCTCCAGCCGCCGCAACCAACAATGCGCCCGGCGTCGATCACCGCGAAGTACGTGCCGTCCGCGATGAGCTGGCTGTCGAGACCCATAATTTCGAACGACGCCGCGACTGCATCGGGCGGCAGATACGGCTTGAGCAACTCCTCGATGGCTTGATGCATGAGTTCACGCATCGCCGGCTCGTCCGCCGCGGTGGCGACACGCAGCTTCATCACGCCTCGCGCACGCGCCCGTCGCGCACTTCGAAACGCTGCGCGCGCGCGCCGAACGCCTCGAACAGATTCTCGTCAGTTCCGGTGAGCCACGCCTGGCCGGGATTGGCGAGCAATTCTTCGAACAGCGCCGCACGCCGGATCGTGTCCAAGTGCGCTGCCGCTTCATCGATCAGAAGCAGCGAGGCGCCCGCGCCGGGATCTTCCGCTAGAGCACGCGCTTGCGCCAGCGTCACGCCGAGCAACAACGCCTTCTGTTCACCGGTGGAGCATTGTTCGGCGTCGATTTGCTTGGCGGCATGGCGCGCTTTGAGATCGCTACGATGTGGACCGTCGAGCGTCCTGCCCGCGCCCGCGTCGCGTCCGCGCACATCGCGTAATAGCGCAGCGAAGTCTTCTTCGACATCGGCGCTCGCTGCGCCCGTTTCAAACCGCTGCTCCAAGAATCCTGCCAGCGCCAATTCCGCTTTGGGAAACGCGCTCTCAGGACGCGCATCGATGGCGCCCTGAAGCCGCAGCAGGGTCTCCACCCGCGCCGCCGCAATGGCCGCGCCGTGCGCCGACATTTCGCGCTCAAGCCCTCCGAGCCAGGCGTCGTCGAATACGCGGTCGCTCAACAAGCGCTGACGCTCACGCATTGCACGCTCGTAGGCGGCTGCGGCGGAGCCATGTTCCGCCGCGCGCGCCAATGTCAGCCGATCGAAGAAGCGGCGGCGATCGCCGGCCGGGCCGGACCAGAGTCGATCCATTGCCGGCGTTAGCCACGTCATGCGCGCCGCTTGCGCCAGTTCGGTCGCTGTCGCCGGGATGCCGTCGCGCCGGGACACGCGCTTGACGCCGCCCTCCGGCGTGCGCTCGGCGCCGGCGCCCAACGCGGTCTCTTCGCCCCAGGTTTCGCCCGGCTTGTCCGACCAGCGTCCGTCCTTGCAGTGGACGCTCCGAACATACTTGCCCACCTTCTTCAAGGCTTCGATCGGCTCGCCGCAGCCATAGAGAATCATGTTTGCCGGATCGAAATTGATGAAGAGGTTGGGCCGGTCGACCGTCTCGAGAAACCCCAGCAACACGTCGGCCGGTTCCTGTCCGGTCTCCAGATGAATGGCCTGGTTGTTCATAGGCCGGGTCGGCCGGATCGTGGGGTACGAATCCTACGTGGATGCCGACGACGTCGACGCCCAACGAGCGGGCAAAGTCGGCGATCTCAAAAAACTCGGCCGTCCGCTCTACGCGGGTCTCCGGGGGAACGAGCCCGACGGTCCGCTGGACCGTCGGAATGTCGGCGTAGCGCTCGCCTTCGAATCCGGCGAAGACGCACGTTACGCGAATGCCGAGTTTGGTGAGTCGTTCTT
>CALBSY010000049.1 GCA_937967725.1 uncultured Alphaproteobacteria bacterium
GAGCGGCGCGGGGCGCCGCTGACTGTGGAACAACGGAAAGCCCTGGAAGCGGCACTGCGCGTGGAGGAGGAGAACGGCAACCGTTACGCCGCTGCGCTGATCAGGCTCCTTGCATCGACCGGCGCACGCCGTGACGAATTGCGAACGCTGCGCTTGGATTATGTGGACCTCGAAAGACGCGTGTTGTTGCCCCCCGACAGCAAGACCGGACGCCGTTCCGTTTTCCTGCCGCAAGCAGCCATTGACCTGTTGAAGACACTTCCCCGCGTGCGTGGCAATCCGTGCGTGTTCCCAGGCCGCGCCAGCAAACACGGAAAGGCGGGTCCTCAGCCCATCAACAACGTTCAAAGCCCCTGGGAACGCGTGCGGAAAGCGGCAGGGTTAGGCGACATGCGCCTTCACGATCTTCGCCACGCCTTCGCTACAAGCGTTATCGAGGCGGGGGGTGGCATCGAGATCGTTAAAGAACTGCTTGGCCACAGCGATATTCGCACCACGCAGCGCTATCTGAATGTTGACAAGGGCGTCGTCGCACTCGCCGCGCTTGAACGGGTGGAGGCGCAACTTGCGCCCCCGCCCGCCGAGTCAGAACAAGCGCCACCTACGCCTAGCAGCGCCCGCGCTGGATGAAGTCCAACACATCGGATTGGGCGTAGAGCGTGCGCCCGCCGATGCGAATGCGCTTCGGGCCTTTGCCCTGAGTGGTCCAGTTGTAGAGCGTGCCGGGCGAGACGCGGAGGTAGCGGGCCGTTTCTTCAACGGTCCATAGCTCATTGAGCGAGTGGCGCGGCGCGCCAGACGAAGAATTGAACACGGAACGTGCCCCTTAGGTGCGATTTGTGAGGAGAGCACGGGCACGCACGGCGCGCGCATAGCCATTTCACGCGCACCATAGCTCACTCGCGCTCACGCCAGAAGGGGGGCTCTCATGCACGCGAAGAGACAGGCAGCCACCTCACGACACGTAACGAAACACGATTCGCGCGCGTTCCCCTTATAGGGGCCGTGCGCGCCTATAAGATGTTTTCATTGAAGCTGAGCTGCCGGCGACAACACGTTACGTGTTATCGCTGGGCCATACCCCCTATGAAACATCTATATTAGAAACGGTACCGTGCCCCGCCCTTGGGAAGGTAGTCCCATGGTCCGAGCACTTCTAGCCGTTGCTCTCGACTCAACCCTGCCCACGAACTGGGTCCATACAAGAGCATGAAGCGGCGTTTCCTTTGCCGCCTAGCTCGCACCATGCGTTCGATGCTTTCGGGTGCCCAATCTGAGGGCGCGCCCTCTCGCTCCAGGTTATCCTTGAGCCTCATGTTCTAGCTTGCCTTTTGGGATTGCCACTCCCTTGATACACAAGGCCCGGGCTACGATGCGCGACGCAAGAACGGCGCCATCGAGAGGCAAGCGCCTCAACCTCGTCTGTGTGACATAGGCCACCGCTCAACCTGTCGGACATAGCGTCGTCATTGTTGTCGGGAGCGCAGAACGACTTGTCCCCTTACCCAGGAACCGCGCGACACAAGTCGAGACACTTTGTTGAGCGCGGTCAACCTTCGCCAGAACAAGCGGGCCGCGTCCCGCGAGCCAGTGCGACGATGTAGAAGCACGGCGGACGCGAAATTCCGCCTACGCGCCAACAGACGAAAATTCGCTTCGTGCTTGCCACGCTTCCGCCGATCCCGTTCGTATTGTTCCAGCGCGTCCATAGATTGTGCCACCTCACCTTGGGCACGCTCGAACGACGAGCCCCGAGCCCACAAGACCCGAGGCAAGAACTGCGCCGTCAGTCCAAACACCTGACAGTGCAGAGATTTCTGCGTCGGCAGGCCGCGTGCTAGTCTTTAGCTCATGCTGATCCCGCGTTTTGAAGATCGCTGCATCGCGTGCTTGAGACTTCCACCGTTTGAAGACGGGCGGGGGTTCACTAAGGAGCACGTGATCCCCCGTGCGCTGGGCGGAATCCTTCACTGCGAATTCCTCTGCCCAAAGTGCAACGCCGAATACGGCCATACCTTCGAGCGCAAGACGCGCCGCGACCCCGCTATCCGCCGCGCCATTTGGGGTTTGCGGAAAGAGCTTCCGCACCTTTACCGAAAAATCGAGAAGGGGCAGCCGAAGATCGTAGGCGGCAATGGCGACGAACTTCCCGATCTCTCGAACGGCGAGATTCTGACTCCGCTGATCTCGCTGAAGATCGCCTATGAGTTCGCTTGCCTAAGCTTCGGAAGCCCGATGCTCGCCAATGACAATCCAGCCTTACGCGAGATTCGGCGCGCACTCATTCAAGGCGACAAAGATGCGCCGGCCTTCCGCGTGCAAGAAATGGTCGCCAGAGATCGGACGCCGCGCCCATTCCATGGAATCGCGTTTGAAGGCAATGACCCGCATGCCGTGATTCAGGTTCGACTCTTCGGCTATCTGGCCTATCGCGTTCATTTCCCTAACCTCGCGATTCAGAAAGAGCCTTTCGGCTACACGCACACGCTGGAGGATGCGAAGGAGTGGATTAGCCCGCGCGACCAGGAAGCGGCTTGATGGACACCCTTACGCCCGGAGAACGCAGCGAGCGCATGGCAAGGGTTCGGGGGAAAGATACCGGACCCGAAATGCGCGTTCGCCGACTAATTCATGGGATGGGATACCGCTACCGGCTGCACCGTGGCGGGCTGCCCGGGCGGCCTGACCTGGTTTTTGCTAGTCGGCGGGCCGTGGTCTTCGTTCACGGGTGTTTTTGGCATCAACACCCCGATCCAGAATGTCGCTTGGCGCGGATGCCCAAATCGCGGCAAGCGATTTGGTGGGAGAAGCTCCGGGCAAAGCGCGAACGCGACGAGCGGGTCTAGGCCGCCCTGGAGCGGGACGGCTGGCGGGTTTTGACCATATGGGAGTGCGAGCTAAGCGACCGCGAGACCGAGCGGCTAAGAAAGCGGCTCCAAAGATTTCTAGGCCCAGCCTCCCCAGCATTGAGCTATTCGCGGGGGCTGGCGGGCTAGGAATCGGCCTCGGCGCGGCTGGCTTTAGCCCTCAACAGCTTGTCGAATGGGATAAATGGTGTTGCGATACCATTCGCGAGAACGCCGCCACCGAACATCGTTCAATCTCCGACTGGCCGTTGATTGAAGGCGATGTTCGCGACGTTGATTTCAGCAGGTTCGAGGACAAGGTCACGCTGGTTTCCGGCGGCCCGCCATGTCAGCCCTTTTCAGTGGGGGGCAAACACGGTGCCTACAGCGACGTGCGGGATATGTTTCCCGAGGCGATCCGCGCCGTTCGCGAGACGCGCCCGCAAGCCTTCATCTTCGAAAACGTGAAGGGCCTGACGCGAACCACGTTCCGCAACTACTTCGAATATATCCGCCTCCAACTCCAGCACCCGGAGATCGTGAGGAAGAAGAGCGAGGATTGGCCCGATCATCTGGCGCGCCTTGAACGCTATGAGACGCACGGCAAGCGTGAAGGGCTCCACTATCGGCTCGTCGCCCGTGTTTTGAACGCCGCGAATTACGGCGTCCCCCAGAAGCGGGAGCGCGTCTTCTTCGTGGGCTTCAGAGATGACACGGGAGTCGAGTGGAATTTCCCCGAAGAGACACATAGCCAAGAAGCGCTGATTTGGGATCAAGTGTTTGGCGACTACTGGGACCGCCACGAAGTTCCGAAACGCCAACGCACCGTTGATGCGAAGATGAAGCGGCGAGCCCAAGCAACTGCCGAAAAGCCCGCGTCCTTGCCCTGGCAAACAGTGCGCGACGCATTGACCGGGCTCCCCGATCCCGAAAAAGAGCCGTTATCGGCGGCGATGTTCGCCAATCACAAATTCCAGCCCGGCGCACGCAGCTACAAGGGCCATACGGGCAGTCCTATGGACGAACCCGCGAAGACGCTGAAGGCAGGGGTTCACGGTGTCCCCGGCGGCGAAAACATGCTTTGCCGAAAGGATGGAAGCGTGCGCTATTTTACGGTTCGCGAAAGCGCACGTCTTCAGACATTCCCCGATCACTTTGGATTCCACGGCGCATGGTCCGAATGTATGCGTCAACTCGGCAACGCCGTTCCCGTGAAGCTCGCCGAAGTAGTTGGTCGGGATGTCGCCAGTTATTTGAAAGGCGCCGCCTAGTCATCCATTTCGTCGGGATCGGGGCCAGGGGCATCGGCCCCCACAGGCGGTTCGTCATCGTCAGCAGCAATAGCGCCATCGTCTTGGCGAAATGCCATGAGCATTTCCTCCAAGAGCTCAGCATGATTGGTCCGCCTCGGCACACGGTCCGCCGTCGCCGTGATCCGTTGCGCGATCTCCGCCGGGCTCAGCGCATCGACTAGCGTCTCAGCTAAATCCGAAGGCTTGCCGGGATGCACAACATGCCACGGCGAACGCTTGTTCCTTCGCGTGGTTGCGGCGTCGCCGTGTTTGGCCATGCCCCAGCAAGCTTTCGTTTCGGAATTCCAGACAGGCCAGAACATCCGAATCAAGTGCTTTTCAGCGACTAGTTGGGCATTCGTGGCGCACACCAAACGGCGGCACCAAAAGTCAGCGAGCTTGATGGGATGAAGCCCGGCGGCAAGCCTGCCTTCGGCGGCGTATGCCTCGGACACCGCGATTGTGTTTGCGTGCTCTTGAAGCCGCGCCGTGAGCTTCGAGCCCTGTTCGCGGCTATCGCTTGCGTCCGGGTTTTGCGGATCGGCCTTGCCGACATAGATCGGCGTTTCAGTTCCAGAGATTGTCGCATAAAGCGGATGATCGCCGCGATAGTAGATCGCATAGACGCCAGAGCCGTAAGCCGAAGGGACGCTTGCCAACGGCACAGGCGGTTGTGAGATCAGCGCGATCGAGACCATCCGGCCAACGGTTTTCGGATCGGAGGGATCGAAACTCGCTCGCGGCATCCGAATGGGGTCAGAGGCTGAGCGTGCGGCCTCTAGCGCCCTCGCATGTTCAGCCAAGCCATCGCGGATGCGCCGGACGGTGGCGGGGTTCGCGCCTTCCGACGCCCGAAGCAGAGCTTCGAGCGCTTCCCGCAACGCTTTCAAGGCCACACGATCAGGCGACATCGCCATTCGTTCTTCCGCTCCGCTGTGAATAGCCTCCTTACCCAGAGAATCTGATTCGACTGAAGCGCGAATCACACGCAACGCGGTAGGACTCGACCCATGGGATTTTGGGGTTATTGGAGCGCCGTTGCCCGCCGCAGCTTCGCCGAAGCGTGGGCGCTAATCGGCTTCGAACGCCCGGCGCGGATCATCGTCGCCGCGCTGATCTATGTCGTTTATATCGTCATCGTCTGGAATTGGCGTGGGGTCGAAGACGCGACGGGCGACATTGCGGGCACAATCGCGGGGATCGCCGCGCCGCTGATCATCTTGCCGCTGATCTATATTTGGAAGTTCGCGCAAACGCCGTGGCGCATGGCGCTGGAAGACGCTGCGCAAATTGCGTCACTCCAGCAAGCGGCTTCCGGCGAAGAGGTCAAAGCACCCGCCCGGGACATGACGCTGGGCGAACTCTTCCATCACATCCGGCCCGACGTTTTGGGCAAGGAGAATGGGGAAGATATCTGGCTGAAGGTCGGTACCGAAGTGATGCAGGCTTTCATTGACGGCACGGTGAAAGTCTGGGGCCGGAAATGTTCAACGGATCAGGGTTGGAACGGGCAGAGTTGGGAGCAACTTCCGCCGCATGTGCAAATCACGCCCGACAAGTGGGCATGGGCGCATTTCACCTATCAATTCTTCGCGGCGGGCACGGAAAGAAACGCGCATGTGCGCTGGCGTGCGCCGGGCACGCATAAGGAATTCTATTTCGACGTGCGCGTGAGCCGCGCTGAAGCCCAAAAGGTTTGGCCGCGCCCCAGTTAGCGGGGCTTGCCGTCATACACGGATTCCGCGCGCGAGCGTCCACAAACTCACGCGAACCGCAGCGCGAACATCGCGCTGGAATGTGGCGGAGATCAAGGCCGCAGCGGCTGACCAGATCGGCGTGGATTCGAACCGCTTTGCGCGGTTTCAATCCGTTTGCCGCGATTGACCAGCTCTTCTAGCCAAACCCGAAATTCGATGCGTGAGGCGCGTGTCTCGTGCGTCGCGCCCCCTGTGTTTTTCAATTTTCCCGCGCCGCGTTTCTGAAAACCCGATGCACCGCTCCCACACACCCTGGGAGAACCTACCGGCGCGCCGTTTACCAGCGCCCAAAATCCACCGGCGGCCCCAGGCGTACCCGGGGCTCCGGTGGGGGCGGGGCGCATCAACCAGGCGCGCCCCCCAACCTCATTTGTTGGAAGGGCGTTGGAACGGCCCTTAGTTGAAAATTCAACGGAACCGGCTAAGTTATTGAAACAAAATGGTCGGAGCGGCGTGATTCGAACACGCGACCCCCAGTCCCCCAGACTGGTGCGCTAACCGGGCTGCGCTACGCTCCGAACCGGTCCGCGGTCTTAGCCATGTTGATCATCGCCCGCAATGCGCGCGCCCCGCGCGTCAGGTTTTGGCCCGGCCGCGGCCGCCTTTCTCGACGAAATCGCGCAGCATTTGCGATGGGCGGAACGTCACAACTCGGCGTGGCGTGATCGGCACTTCCTCGCCGGTCTTCGGATTGCGGCCGATGCGCTGGCGCTTGGAGCGCACGTTGAAATTACCGAAGCGCGACAGCTTCACGGTTTCGCCTTCGACCAGCGCGTCCTGCATCATCTCCAGCATGCGCGTAAGCAGCCGGTTTGCGTCCGCGCGCTGCATATCGGCGCGGCGCGCCAACGCCTCGACTAAATCCGCCCGCGTTATGGTCTTGCTCGACACCGGAGCCCCCTCCGCTGCGCGTCCCGTGCGCGACCGGGAAAAGCTATGCGGCTCCTGAGGTTAGGTCACTTCTTGCCGGGCTTTCACCGGCGCACCAGGGCCGCGCCCCAGGTCAGGCCCCCGCCCAGCGCCCCCATCAGCACCAGATCGCCCTTTTTAATGCGGCCGTCGCGCACGGCGGCGTCCAGCGCCAGCGGCACCGAAGCCGCCGAGGTGTTGCCGTGTACCGCAACCGTGGAGACCACTTTCTCAACCGCTACGCCGAGTTTGCGCGCCACGCCGTCGAGAATGCGCTGGTTGGCTTGGTGCGGCACGAACCAGTCCACATCGCCGATCGGGACGCCCGCGCGTGCGCACGCCTCCAGCATGGCGCCCGAAATGTGCTCCACCGCCTGGCGGAAGACGGCGTTGCCGACCATGCGCACCTTGCCGACGGTCTGCGTTTCCGATGGCCCGCCGTCGACGTAAAGCAGATAGTGCATGCGCCCATCTGTGCGCAAGAACGTGGAAAGGATGCCGCGCGCGCCCGCTTTCGCTTCCTCTTGCGCCTCCAGCACCACCGCGCCCGCGCCGTCGCCGAACAACACACAGGTGCCGCGATCTTCCCAATCCATGATGCGCGAAAAGGTCTCCGCGCCGATCACCAGCGCGCAGGCGGCTTGGCCGCGCACAAGAAAGTTGTCCGCCGTCGTCAGTGCGAACACAAAGCCGGAGCACACCGCCTGCATGTCGAACGCGACGCCATCCCCGCAGCCGAGCGCGGCCTGGACGCGGGAAGCCGTCGCGGGAAAGGT
>CALBSY010000050.1 GCA_937967725.1 uncultured Alphaproteobacteria bacterium
GGGAAGAAACCGGCTGGATCACGCGCCGCGTTGTGCCGTGCGAGCCGTTCGAGACCTTCACCGAACGCTACCTCGCCGCCATGCGCGCGAAGCGCCCGGACATCGCCTTCCTCTCGCACGTCATGTTCCGCAGCGGCTTGCGTTTCGACGGGATCGAGGAATTGGCGTCCTACGCCGATCCGGACGGCACATGGATCGCGCTCGACCTCTATCACTCGTTCATGGCGATCCCCTGCAATTTCGCCAAGGTCGCCGACCGCGTGTTCCTGCTCGGCGGCGGCTACAAGTACGCCATGACCGGCGAAGGCGCCGGCTTCATCCACGCCCCGCCCGGCTACGCGCAGCGGCCGAGTTTCACCGGCTGGTTCGCCGACTTCGCGGCGATGGAAGGCAAGCAGGACGGCGTCGCCTATTCGAACGACGGCGGCCGCTTCCTCGGCGCCACCTACGATACGACGCCGCTCTACCGCTTCAACGCGGTGTGCGCGATGCTGCTGGGCGAAGGCTTGGATACAGCCGCGATCACCGCGCGCGTTGCCGCATTGCGTAGCGAGTTGGAAGCGGCGATCGGCGCTGGCCAAGCGGGCAAGCTCGCTGACGCGGAATTGCTGCACCCGAACGCCGAGCCGCCGAACGCGCGCTTTCTCGCGTTGCGGCATGAGAACGCCGTTGAGTGGAAGGCGCGCCTCATGACCGCCAACGTCATCACCGATGCGCGCGACGACGTCCTGCGCATCGGGCTGGGGCTTTATCACGATGAAGCCGACATCGTCGCGTTCTGCGCGGCGGTGACGAAGGCGCTCGGCTAACTTACCAGGCCCCCAGTTCCACCAACTGTCGCCGCAGATGCTCGGGCAAGTCCGCGCCGCCCTGCGCCTCGCTCAGATCGGCCGGCGCGTCTTTCGGTTCGAGATAGCGCCAGCCTTGGAAAGCGCGGCGCGGTTGCGGCACGGTGCGCCGCAGATGTGCGTCGAGATAGAGACCGCAGCGTTGGCCGTGATCGTCGGTGACATCGTCGATGGCGATGATCGGCTGGCGCACGCTGATGACGCCTTTGATCACCCAATAGAGCGACCCGCCCGCGAGCACATCCTCAACCCGCTTGGGCCACATCCGCGTGCCGCACACCGGCGCAATGTGCGGACGCTTTTCCTTCTTCGCGCGCTTGATCTGCCCGATCTGCCACTCGGCGATATCCTCGACGCTGTCGGCGCCGACGGCGAGTTTAACGATATGGATAGTCATCAATTCCCTTCTGGGTCGTCCGCGAGCGCACGCGCGCCACGCATCAGCGCACTCACCTCCCGTGTGAGCGGATCGGCGGCTTCCGCCAACCCCGCCACGACGCCGTTGAAATCCGCTTCGCTCTTGTTCTGCGATAGCTTGCGCTTGGCCTCGATGCGTTCCGCGGTCAGCGATACGCCGACGATGCCGCGTTTCAGCGCGTCGATGTAGCTGCGCGGCGCATCGCCCACACTCCAAGGTTCAGCGCGGCCCTCTTCGTGCAGCGCGGAGAGATCGCGAACGACAGCTTCAAGCCGGTCGGGATCTTCGAACCACTCGATTGCGCCGGTGATATGTACCGCTTCGTAATTCCACGTCGGCACCTGTTTGCCGTGCTCGGCCTTCGACGGATACCAATTCGGCGTCACGTACGCCTCCGCGCCGCTCAAAATGATGAGGCCTTTGCCCGGCCCTTGCTTCCATTGCGGATTGGCGCGCGCGATATGGCCCGTCGCAATCTTTTTCTCGGCATCCCAAAGGATCGGCGCATGGGTGGCGACCGGCGCGCCGTCGGGCCCCACGGTGACCAGCACGCCAGCCCACCGGCGCGCGAGCCTCTTGATGAGCGCATCCGCATCGTCGGCCGCAAAATGCGACGGGACGTACATTGCTATTCCGCCGGAACGGCTGCTGCCTGCCGCGCCGCCCAGGCTTGCTTGATCGAACGCGAGGTCTTGCGCGACCCGTCGGGGCTCCACCCCGGCGGACCGAACGTGTAGCCGAGCACTTCGCGCAGGTTCTTTGCGCCGCTCACGTCACGTGCGATGCCGACCCACTCGTGAAACGCCACGCGGAACGGATTGAAGGTCCCAAGCTGGGAGATGATGCCGTAACGCGGCGGCTCTTTCTTGTCCTCGGGCACGAAGGTGCCGAACAACCGATCCCAGATAATCAGCACGCCGGCATAGTTGGCGTCGAGATACTTGGCGTTGATGGCGTGATGGACGCGATGGTGCGAAGGCGTGTTCATCACCCATTCAAGCGGGCCCATGCGGTCCACCAATTCGGTGTGAATCCAAAACTGATAGACCAAGCTGATGGCGGAGAACATCAGCACCATCAGCGGCGGAAAGCCGATATAAACGAGCGGCAGCCAGAAAATGAACGAAAGCCCGAGCACGCCGGTCCACGTCTGACGCAGCGCCGTCGTGAGATTATAGTGCTGCGAGGAATGATGGATGACATGGCTGGCCCAGAACCAGCGCCGCTCATGCGCGAGGCGATGAAACCAATAATAAGCGAGGTCTTCGGCGAAGAAGCAGGCGACCATCACAGGCCAAGTCCAGCCGAGCTCAAAGAGGCGGAACTGGTAGACGAAATAGTAAGCCGCCACGGCGACGCCGCCGACTAGAAGGCCAGCCACGCGATTACCCAGCCCCATCGCCAGCGACGTGGCGGAATCCTTGGTTTCGTAACGCCCCTTCCCGGTCACGCGCACATAGATCATCTCCGCGATGATCAGGATCACGAACGCGGGAACCGCAAACGTGATGATCGGCGGGATTTCGAACGGCGGCGCGGGTTCGATCAACGCAGGCTTCCTTGTGTCAATTCAGCCACCCACGCGGGCGGCGCGTCCTTCAATGGCATATCTAGCGAAGGATAGCCCAGATCGCCAAACGTAACGCTGAGGCGCCCGGCGCGCAGGCGCAGTCTAGCGGACGATGCGGGCACAACGCGCGTGCTCACATCCGCCCCCATCGCACGTACGATCAACAGCTGGCCGCCCTTGAGGCGCGCAAGCGCGGCGGCGCCATCCTCGCCCACCAGCGCCTCCTCAACCTCGGCGCCCTCCGCAGCCGCGAGATGCTGGATGCGCTCGCCGTCCAGCTTCGCGGCATCGCGAAAGCCCAGCGCGAACGCGATACCCACCATCAACAGCACGACGCCCGCCGAGCCAGCGGTAATGATCCAGTCGTTCATCCGGCGAGACCGAGAATGACGATGATGATAACAAACAACGTCAGGATGATCGACGCGAAGATCAACATGAAGAACGTGCGCCACAGCGCCGACCACCAGCCCAGCGCGTAGGCGCCTTTCAGATGGAAATAGGTATGCACGGGCCAGCCGATCCCAAGCAACAGCCCTGGCGCCCACGATGTCCAAGCGTGCTGCGAGAAGAAGATGATCGCCACGAACATCAGCGCCGCGAACGAGAGCGCGTAAAGCGAATACACCACGTGGTCGTAGAGCGTTAGCCCGCGCCGCCACAGAAACAGTAGTGCAATGAAGGGCAGCGACAACGGCGCCAGCAGTAAGGAGAATTTCGAGGCCGCTTCCTGGACCTGATAGAGCGCAAAGTCGGGGTTTTCGAGTTTGCGCCGCACGCGCTCATTCAGCTGCGGCATGCCTTCGATCAATACGAAGTCGTCGCTCTGTGCCACCTGCCGCACAGCGTCCTGCCACGTCTCTCCGTCCTCGAGGCCTTGCACGCGCACCGGCGGCTGCGGCTCCGTTGTCACACTGAATGTCAGCCCATCGTCGTTCGCGGGCGCCGCCGGTTCCGGCGCTTGCGCTGGTTCTCCCGGCGTGGGCGCTGTTTCTGCCGCGGGCGCACCCTGCGTTTGCGCGGCTATGATTGCGTCGAGCCGTTCGATCGTCGCCTCGCGCCGGGCAACTTCAGCCTGCGCGAGCGCGACAGCCTGCTCGGCCAAACCTTCAGCGAGGCCAGGCGGCCCGTCCGCGTCAGGATTTGCGCGCGCCTCCGCGAGTTCGCGTCGCGCCTCCGCCAAGGCCTCGCGCGCGCCTTCCAAATTTTCCGCCGCAGCCGCCCGCTGCTCTTCGGGCGTGCCGGTGATCTCAACCGGCCCTTCGACAAAACTGAAGGCGAAGAAAAAGAAGAAAATCGAGAGCAGGAACGTCGCCAACGGCGAGAAATAGCGCGCGGGTTTGCCGTACACGTAATCGCGTGTAAGCGTGCCCGCGCGGAACAGCACCATGGGCAACGTGCGCCAAGCCTTGGTGTCAAAGTGCCAAAGGCTGGTGATGAACTCGCCGACCAAGCCCAGAAGCGTGCGTCGCGGCAGAGCGGCCTGACCACAATTGCTGCAATAGCGTCCGGCGAGGGCAGCGCCACAATTCAGGCATGCGCCTTCGCCGGCTTGGCCTGGCTCGCCGTTCTCGATGGCGCCCGCCACCAGTCCTGCCGTGGTCAGCGCGCCAGCGGCTTCCAATTCCCCGCTCATGAGTGAAACTCGCGCCTTAGCGCGTTTCGATCAAGCCTGTGCGTCGCGGCGGGAAGAACCCGCACGTGCTTCGTCTTCCGCGCTTGTGATGAAACCCATATCCGAGCGGGCGACGGCCATCGGGACCTTTTTAGGCGGCGCGGCTGGCGGGCACTTGATCGCGTCGGCGGTTACCGAAACCAGGCCCTCATGCTCCAACGCGCGCTGCGCCAGCCCTTCAGCCTCCTCGATGGTGCGCGCCCAGACGAACACAGCCACGACCGCGCCGTCATAGCGCCGCGACCAATTACGCACGCGACGGTCGAGTTTAGCCTCGACGACCACGCGCCAGAACGGCATCGGCGGACGCGCCAACCCAGCGCGATAAGCGAAGGTCCAATAACGTCTGACACCGCGCTTTAGCTTCAACTGCTCCACTCCGGCTTGCGCTTCTCCAGGAACGCGGCGAGCCCTTCCTTGCCTTCCGCGGAGGCGCGGCGCTGGGCTATGCGCCGGGCTGTCTCCCGCGACAGCGCGTCGTCGATCTTATGCCCTGAAACGAAACGCACCAGTGTTTTTGCATCTGTGACGGCGCCCGGCGCCGCCGCGAGCGCGAGATTGCTCAGATGCTCCATCATCGCACTCAAGCCAGCCTCGTCATCCACGACGTATTGAATCAATCCAATCTTTTCCGCGTACGCCGCATCGAAGCTTTCGCCGCTGGCGAAAAGGGCCTTGGCCCAACGCACGCCGATCGCTTCAACGACGTACGGCGCGATGGTGGCGGGCGTGAGCCCTAACCGCACCTCGGAGAACTGAATCTTGGTTCCCTTCACCGCCACGGCGATGTCGCATGCCGCCAACAGTCCTGCGCCACCGCCCATCGCGGCCGCGTGAGCAACAGCGCCCGGGAGTTGCGACAGATAATGCAGGTGGCGCAGCATGCGCGCCAGCGCCAGCGCGTCGGTTTCGTTGTCATCGGCTGTGCGCTCGCCGCCGCGGCGCATCCAATCGATGTCGGCGCCTGCGCAGAATGTCGGCCCCTCGCCGCGGATGAACACAGCGCGCACGTGATCCGCGCCCTTCAAGGTCTCGAAATGCTCGGCCAAATTGGCGATCATCAATTCGTCGAACGCGTTGCGTTTTTGCGGCTTGTTCAGCGTGATGATGGCGATGCCCTCGGGCGAGACGTCGAGCAGCACGGGATCGGGGGCTAGCGTCATGACTGAGCTCCTAGCGCGCGCATCAGCGCTTGGGGGCGTTCGGCCTCGGGGGTTTCAAACAGATTGAGCAATTGCACGCCGGCGAAGAAATACTCGAAATCTTCGGGCGGTTCGGCCTGCTCGATGAAAACCGGAGTGAGCTTCTTACGATAGCGATCGGCGAGGTAGATCTCACGCTTGACGTGATCGCTCTCGAACGCAGCCTTCGAGCACATCACGACCACGCCGCCCGCGGCCTTGATCGCGCGAACGATCTCACCCGCCCAACCCTGCCCTGCGCCAATGCCTTGCTGATCGATCCAGAGCTTTTTGCCGGCGCTTTTGGCCGCTTCGATCACCGGCATCACCGCGTCGGCATTGGCGCGGGCATAGGAGACGAACACCGCATCGGTAGTCGCGAGCGGCGCGGGGGCGCCTTCGTAATCCTCGTAAAGTTCGGGGTGCTCGCGAGCATATGCATCCAGCCGCATACGCTGCGCCGTGCGGAAGAGGATCAAGCCGAGCGGCGCCAGCACTAGCAGGACGAAGGCGACGGCGAAAACGGTTGGCGTTACGTCGGCTGGCGCGCCGCGATCCACACCGAACGCGTCGATGCCGGCGATCAAGTCCGCGACCGTGCCCGGCGCCGGCCCGATGCGGTTGACCAGCCAGATCGAGACCGCGGCAGCCATTGCGCCTAAGCCCGGCAGCATCAGCAGCAGGCACAGAATAAGCGCCAGCCGCCGTTGCCCGCGCGCCTTGCGCCGAACCTGCTCGGCATTGTCGCGGCGCCCAGCCTCGCCCCCCACACCGCTGTCCGCCTGCGCCGGCGGCGGCTGCAGCGCCAGCCGCACCGCGTCGGCGACCTCCTGCCACTTGAACTCCCGCTGAGCGGCGAAACTCGCGTCGATCGCCGGCAGGTCCCGCAGGCCGACCGGGGCGACGCCATGATCCAGTTTGACCACCACCAGACGCTGATCGGCCCAGGCGTCCAACGCGCGCTGCTCAAGCCGCAGGCGCGCTGTCGCGAACACCAAATCCTGAGACAGGAGCAGGACTACGGCGTCGCCACGCTGCACAGGCCTCAGCGCCGTTTGCCCGTCGTCGAGTTCGACAAAGTGGCCGCGCCGCTCAAGGTGTCTTTCCAGCGCTTCGGCCGCCTCGCGGTCGGCTGGCGCATGCGCGACGAAGATGGTCATGGGGAGCCTCTTAGCACGCGCGACCAGCGTGGAAACCGCCGCCGCAGCCGTTCTCATTGCGCCTTAACGAAGCGCCTTTATCCTTGGTCGTTACGTAGCCGCCATGAAGCCCAGTCTCGCCGAAATCGCCTTCCTCCGTGACGCCGCACCCGAAGTGCTGGCGGCGATCGACGCGGAGACGGAATGGTTCTCGCTGCCGGCGGGTTGGCCCCTAATGAACGCCGGGGAACCGCCGGAGGGCGTTTGGTTCCTGGTCTCCGGCTCGCTGGCGGCCTTCAAACCTGTGGATCGCGGCGGACACCAACTCTTAGGATACATCCGCCCCGGCGAACCGGTCGGCGAAATGGCGGCGATCGCGCGACAGCCACACTCAGCCAGCGTCTTCGCCATGCGCGACAGCGAAGTTCTCAAGCTGGACCCCGAGGCGTTCGACCGTTTGGTGCAAGCCTATCCAAAGCTGATGGAGCACATGGCGCGGCTGATGCTCACACGCGCCCGCGCCAACACCAAGACCAGCCCCCGCGCGGAACCGAAAATCTACGCATTCATTTCCACCTCGCCGACCATCGATCTCAAGCTGCGCGCGCGTACGCTCCAGACTGCGCTGAAGCGGCTGGGCGCCCGCGCTGCGATCATCACCGAAGACGAAGCAGCGGCGATCAGCAGCGAAGGGATGAACAGCGCCTGGTTCGATACGCTGGAGGAAAAGAACGACGCCGTGTTCCT
>CALBSY010000051.1 GCA_937967725.1 uncultured Alphaproteobacteria bacterium
CAGGCTGGGCGGCTCCAGCTCAAACGTCCCCGTCGCGGTTAACACATGGTGCGCGTAAATGAGCTGAACCATCTCCAGATCTTGCTGGAAGCATGGACGGATGATCAGGGCTGGGCGGGTCGTTGGCATGGGCGCATCCGTCGCGTGGCGCGGTTTGGCCGCGCGGGTCAAGGGCGTTCACCGGATGCCAACTCTGGCGCGTTAAGATCGACTTCGAAATGGTGGGTGTGTGGACGGGGCGAGCGCGAGCCTTTGGCTTGGCGCTAATGGCGGTCGCTTTGGCGGCCTGCGCAGGCGCGCCGGCGCCTGTCAGTGTCGGCGGCTGGGCCCCCGAGCGCGCGACGGCTCGGCCGACTCTGCCCTACGACGCCGGCTCCCCGCCTCGCGTTGTCGACTACTCGGCCAACCTGCAATGCGTGCCCTTCGCCCGGCAGGCTTCAGGCATCTCAATTTATGGCGATGCCCATACCTGGTGGCGGCAGGCGGCCGGCCGTTATCCGCGCTCAAATCTGCCGGCCCCAGGCTCTGTCCTGGTGGTGCGTGGCTACAACAATCCAGGGCGGGGCCACGTTGCTGTGGTCGCGCGGATCGAAAACGACCGGGTCATCATCGTCGATCAGGCAAATTGGCTGAACGGCGGCGAGATTAGCGTTGGCGTTCCCGTTCTCGACGTGTCGCGTGACAACGACTGGAGCGAAATCCGCGTCTGGCACATTCCGGGGAACCACTGGGGCGGGCGGGTCTACGGCGTGGAGGGGTTCATCCATCCATTCCCGCTGCACCTTGCCGCCATGAGCTAAAAGTTCCCTGTTAAGAAGTATTGATGAATTGGACAGGTAAAAGTTAACTTCTATTACCTTTGACTGGATCAACATCTAGTTCCAATGCTGTTTGTTTACCATAGCAAAGAGACCTTTCTAAGAGTTCAGCCGCCCGATTAGCTCTTCCTTAACTCCGATCGCGCGTTTCTGTGTCCCAGTTTGGGGCATAGGCCCGCCTGGGCTGACAGGGCATGTTGGATACCCGCGCGCTACTTCTCGCGGCCGCGGCCGCCGCTGGCTTCGCCGCCACGCCGTCCGAAGCCGACGCACTGACGCCGTTGTCGATGGATCTCTCCATCGATCCGTCGGTGACCGAAGGACCCTCCGTGCACGCGACGTTGGCGCCGAGCGCTTTTGAGCGTGCGCCGGACGAAGCTTACGAACCGATCGCGCGGGTGACTAATCGTCGTGCGCGCCTGCAATGCGTACCCTTCGCGCGCCGCGAATCCGGGGTCGAAATTTATGGCGACGCGCACACATGGTGGCGTCAGGCCCAAGAGCGCTACGAGACGGCAGCGACACCAGAAGAGGGCGCGGTGCTCGTGCTGCGCGGTTACGCCAGCGCCAATCGCGGCCATGTCGCCGTTGTAAAGGAAATCGTGTCGCCACGCATGATGATTGTCGATCACGCCAATTGGCTGAACGGCGGCGAGATTACGCGCGATGTGCCGGTGATGGATGTTTCAGAGGCCGGCGACTGGAGCGAAGTCCGCGTGTGGCACGTGCCGGGCAGACATTGGGGTGGGCGCACTTACGACGTGCAGGGCTTCATTCTCAACATTCTCACCGATGCTGCACGCGCCGATGCGATTGCCGATCACTCAGCACGTCACGAAGCGCAGCTCGGCGCCGTTCCTCTGAGCTAGCGATCATCCGGCTTGGGCGAGGGTGCTGGACCCGACGACCCTCCGCCACCGCCGTGACTTGCGTCGCGTGTGTCGCCGCCGGCCTTGGTGACGCCGAAGTCTTGGGACTTGCTCCCGTGACCGGCTGTGAGGAAACCGTCTGCAGCCAACCCGCGGCGCAGCAGCTCCCTGACGGCGGACGCACGACTCGGCATCCGGCGTGAGAAGCGCCAGTCGTCCAACACCTTCAATTCGTCAGGCGTCAGCATGATTTGCAGGCGTTCGCCGCGCATGAGGTCAGACATGAGCCAAGATCCTAGAGCTAAACCATGCTCATAATGAGTAAGACACTCAAGAGTTCCCTTTTTTGCCAACGCCTCACCTGGTTGTGATGCTGCTGAAGTAGTAGCAAGCTTTAGAGAAGGAGATTGTGGAATCCGCTCCTGCAAAAGCGGAATGTTACAAACAAAGTGAAATAAAAAGACTCGCGTTTCCTTCGCTGAACGCTAGTGTTTATCTCGTTCGCACGCGCCAGTGCAGTCCTCGTCCGTGAGGGTGGCGTGTGTTTGGACCGCGTCAAAGGACGCGACCGCGATGTCAGAATTTCAAATTATCAAACGGGGCGCGTCACAGCCTATGACATGGCTGCGCCGGCTCATTCCCG
>CALBSY010000052.1 GCA_937967725.1 uncultured Alphaproteobacteria bacterium
CCTTGATCGCCTTCCCCGTGCCGATGAGGTAGAACATGATCCAGCAGTGCGAGAACAGCAGCAGTAGGCTCGACGCCAGTCCGAGGCTCAGGCGGAGCCCGATCGAACCGCTCTCCCACGAGACGCACGCGCCCGCCAAGCCGGTCGCCCCCACCAAGCCGACCGTCGAGAAGCCCGCCGAGCCGGCCAAGCCGGTCGCCCCCGCGAAGCCGACGGTCGAGAAGCCCGCCGAGCCGGCCAAGCCGGCCGTCGCCGCGCAGACCGAGGCGGACAAGATCCTCGCCCAGCGCCTCAAGGAGCTGGAGCTCGAGCGGCAGAAGAACGCCATCCTGGTCGAGGACTTCGTGGGCCATGCCCGCGCGGCCGCGAAGCGCTTCGACCACGAGGAGGCCGCCGACTGGGCCGCCAAGGCCCTCGACATCGACCACGACAACGCCGCCGCCGCGCAGATCCATCCTATGCATCACCAGCTCTTCGTCGAGCCGGTCGATCACGCGTGCGCTGGCGCCAGGCAGAAAACTTGCGCGCAAGCGATAGGCTGTCGCGCCTAAGCGCAGATCGAGGCTGGCGGGCTGGATCTGGTCCTCCACATAGGCTGTGTCGGCGGCGATCCAGCCCTGCTGGATCGCGCGTTTCAGTTCCGTGTCGGAAAGGACGCCATGGGGAGCGCTCATGCGCCCTCCCTGGCGCGCGTTGCGCGCTTTGTCCAGCTTGCCGCTAGCGCTCATCCTGCCAACGCCGCTAAAATGGCGCCATGTACGAACAGGAAACTGCGGGCATGGTGGTGCGGGTCGAGCCGCAATTCCTGCCGGAAGAATCGGAGCCGGACGAAGGCCGCTTCGTCTGGGCCTACACGATTGAGATCGAGAACCGCTCGCCCGATCCCGTGAAGCTGATCTCCCGCTTCTGGCGCATCACCGACGAGAATGGCGTGACGCAGGAAGTGCGCGGCGATGGCGTGGTCGGCCAACAGCCGGTGATCCCGCCGGGCCAGAGCTTCCGCTATACCAGCGCCGCCCCGTTGGCCGCGCCATCAGGTGTCATGCTCGGCGCCTATTCGTTGCAGCGGATGGACAACGGCCAAGCCTTCGACATCCAGGTGCCGGCGTTCGCGCTCGACAGCCCGCACCAATCGCGGCTCGCGAACTGATGAACGGCTTCGCCGACGCCATGCGCCGCGTCGTGACCGGCGAAGACGATGATGGCCGCTCGATCGTTATCGTGGATGGTCCGCCCGCCGGCGAAATCGGCGAAGCTCATCTCGGCGGCTTGTTCGAGATCTGGCACGAGGCGATCGGCGGCGCCTTCAACAAGCAAGATGCATCCGACCGCGGTGAGACGAAGCCGATCCTTTCACCTGCCGACGGCAAAGTTAAGGTGCGCTGGTTCGTGATCGCGCCGCCGCCGGAAGGGGCGCCGCCGGAATTAATCAAGCAAGTGGTAAGGCAACGTTTCGCGGATTTCGGCGCCGAGCACGAATTGCGCGATCAGGACCGCCATCCGGCGATGCATCAGACCGAGACGCTGGACATCATCTGCCTGATTCAAGGCGAAGCCTCGCTCATACTGGACAACGAAGAACGGCGCCTGAAGCCCGGCAACATCGTCATTAACCGCGGCACGAGCCAAGGCTGGACCGCTCACGGCGGGCCGGCGCTGTTTCTGGCTGTGCTTATAGACCGGAGCTAGTCCGCCCCCACCGCATCGGGCGCGATCCGGTAACTGCGCGAGCAGAATTGGCAGCGCGCGTGCAGGAAGCCATCGGGCTCGACCAGATCGCGCAATTCGTGCTGCGGAAACTGACGCATCACGGCGGTGAGCCGATCCTCGTCGCAGGTGCAGCGGTCCGCGAGCGTGGCGGCGGCGCTCATGCGCACGCCTTCTTCGTGGAAGAGCCGGTAGAGCAAGCGGTCAGCCGGCAGCGCCGGGTCGATCAGCTCGGCGTCTGTCAGCGTCGCGAACAAGTGCGAAGCGCGGAACCAATCCTCCTGCGTATCGCCGCGCGTGCTATCGCCCGCGACGCGCTGCATCAGCACGCCGCCGCTGCGCCATTGCGATGCGTCCGCCCCTTGCACGATCTCGCCGACGGCGAGGCGAATGCCGGTGTCGGTCTGCTCGCTGCTTCGAAAGTAACTTTCTGCGCAGGCGGCGAGCGTATCGCCGGTGAGCTCAACGACGCCCTGATACGCCTTCTTGCCTTCGCCCTGATCCAGCGTGAGCACCAGACTGCCCGCGCCGAGCAGCTCGGCCGGCGGCAGCCGATTGGCGCCCCAGAGTTGCTCCGCTGCGCCGTCCGCCAACCGGGCATAGCCCCGCAGACCGCCGTCGCTATGCTCCGCCACCAACAGCGGCACAGCGCCTTCACCTTGCGCTTGAACCACAAGGCGTCCGTCAACTTTCAGCAGCGATCCCACCAGCGCCGCCAAAGTCAGCGCTTCGCCGAGCAACATCGCCACCGGGCGCGGGTAATTGTGCCGGTTGAGGATCGGGTCAAGCGCGTCCGCGCCCAAGCGCGCCACGCGGCCGCGCACCGGCGCGCCATCCAGACTGAACGGCGCGACAATGTCGTCGATTGCGTCGGTAGATATACTCATGAACGACGAGAGATGGGGTATCGGCGCGCGAACATCCAACCCCGCCTACATTTTGCCCAAGCACCACAGCAGCACAGCCTCCTGCGCGTGGATGCGGTTCTCGGCTTCGTCCCACACCGCCGATTGCGGTCCGTCAATCACCTCCCCCGCAACCTCTTCGCCGCGATGCGCCGGCAGGCAATGCAGAAACACCGCGCCCGGCGCGGCGGTGCGCATCATCGCCTCATCGACGGCGTACGGCGGGAAGGCCGCCATGCGCGCGTCCTTATCCACATCGCCCATCGACACCCAGGTGTCCGTCACCACCACGTCGGCGCCGGCGATTGCGCGCTTTGCATCGGTCGAGGCTTCGATATCGGCGCCCGCGGCTTTCGCCGCAGCGATCTCCTGACTGCGTAGCGCATACGCGGCCGGCGTGGCGATGCGCAGCTTGAAGCCGAGCTTCTCGGCCGCGTGCACGAACGAGGCGCAGACATTGTTGCCGTCGCCCACCCAGGCGACGGTTTTGCCTGCTATGGCGCCCATCCGCTCTTCGATGGTCATGATGTCGGCGATGATCTGGCACGGATGCGAGAGGTCGGTGATACCGTTGAGCACAGCAACGTCCGACGCCGCTGCGAACTCCACCACATCCTGATGGTTGTTGGCGCGGATCATCACAGCATCGACCATGCGCGAGAGCACGCGCGCTGTATCCTCCACCGTCTCGCCGCGGCCGAGCTGCGTGTCCGCCGCGTTCAGCACGAGGCTGACGCCGCCGAGCTGAATCATGCCGATCTCGAACGATACACGTGTGCGCGTTGAGTTCTTTTGGAAAATCATCGCCAGCGCGCAACCGTCGAGCGGCTTATCTTGATCAGGCCGCGCCTTTGGCCAGCCCACGCGCGCGGCCTTGCGCCGATGCGCTTCGTCCAGAATGGCGCGCAGCTCCGATTTGCTGAGCGCTGAAATGTCCAGAAAATGGCGCGGCGCCGCGCTCACGCGCCCGCCTCTGTCAGCTGCGCCGCCAGCACCGCGTCGATCGCGTCGATCGCCTGGCTCACTTGCGCTTCGTCAATGATCAGCGGCGGGGCGAGACGCAGCACATTGTCGCCAGCGACGCCCACTAGCACCCTGCGCTCGCGCAGCTTGGCCTGGATCGGCTTGGGATCGATCTTCAGCTTCAGCCCGCGCAGCAAGCCTTTGCCGCGGGTCTCGGCGACGAGTTCAGGATGGCGATCCTTCAGCCCCTCCAGCGCCTGGCCGAGATGGTTAGCCATCTTGTTCACGCGCTCCAGGAATTCCGGCTTCGACAATTCGTCGTAGCAGGCGTTGCCGACCGCCATCGCCAGCGGATTGCCGCCGAACGTAGTGCCGTGAACGCCGCGCACCATGCCCTTGGCCGCTTCTTTGGTAGCCAGAAACGCGCCCATCGGAAAACCGCCGCCGACGCCCTTGGCCACGGCCATGATGTCGGGCGCGATCCCCGCCCACTCGTGCGCCCACATCTTGCCGGTGCGGCCGGCGCCCGATTGCACTTCATCGAAGATCAGCAGAAAGCCGTTGTCGTCAGCAAGCTTGCGCAGTCCGCGTAGCAATTCGTCACTGCCCGCGCGCACGCCGCCTTCGCCTTGCACAGGCTCAACGATTACTGCGGCGGTGGTGTCGCTCACGAGCGCCTTCACCGACTCCAGATCGCCGAACTTGGCTTGCTTGAAACCCGGCAAACGCGGACCGAAGCCTTCGAGATAGTTCGGATTGCCCGAAGCATTGATCGCCGCATACGAGCGGCCGTGGAACGAGCCTTCGAAGCCGATGATGTCGATGCGATCCGGATTGCCGTTCGCGGTGTGGAATTTGCGCGCGGTTTTAAGCGCGCCTTCGATCGCCTCGGTGCCGCTATTGGTGAAGAACACGACATCGGCAAAGCTATCGCGCGTGTATTTCGCCGCCAGTTCCTCCTGGCCCTTCACCTTGAACATGTTCGAAGTGTGCCAGAGCTTGCCGGCCTGTTCGGTCAGCGCCTTTTGCAGCACCGGTGCGGCGTGGCCCAAAGCGTTGACGGCGATGCCGGCGATGCAGTCGAGATATTTTTCGCCCTTGTCGTCCCAGATCCAGCACCCCTCCCCGCGCACGAACACCTGCTCCGGCGGCGCGTAGACAGGAAGGAGATGGCTTTCTGCGGCGGTCATGAGGCGTCTCTCGGAAAAGAAAGGCGCGGTTCTGAGCCGCGCCGCTTGTCAGGTCAAGCGGAGGGTATAATCACCTTTTCATGAGACGCGACCACACCCTCCCACGCGGCGAACTGCACCGCCTCACCCACAAATCCGCCGTGCTCGAAGGCAACCCCCAGGGCGATCCGACCCAGCGCGATCTGCACGTTTGGACCCCGCCCGACTGGAGCTCAAAGGAGAGCCTGCCCCTGCTGGTGGACCTCACCGGCTATTGGGGCTGCGGGCTTGGCCACACCAATTGGAAAAACCTGGGCGAGAACGTGCCGGAACGGCTCGACCGGTTGGCGCACGAAGGCATGACGCGCGCCGTTGTGGCGTTCCCGGATTGCTTCACCAAGCTCTACGGCAATCAATATCTGAACAGCGAAGGGTCGGGCCGCTACGCCGATTACGTCTGCGAAGAGATCGTCCCCACCGTCGAGGCGAAGTTCAATTGCGGCGGCAAAGGCCGGCGCGGCGTGTTCGGCAAGAGCTCCGGCGGCTACGGCGCCGCCTGGCACGGGCTCAACCGCGCCGATTTCTGGGACGCCATCTCGATCAATTCCGGCGACATGGGATTTGACGCGCTCTACATTCCCGCCCTGCTCGAAGACATCATGCTGCTGCGCAAGCACGAGAACTCGATCGAGAAGTTCGTGCGCCACGTCGAGGCGCAGAAGAAAGTGAAGGACAACGAACGCATGGCGCTGATGGATTTTGCCCAAAGCGCCTTCTTCGATCCGGATCCGACGCAATTCCGCTGCATGCGCCTGCCGCTCGATCCTCACACCGGCGAGTTCATTCCCGAGCGCTGGAGCAATTGGCTGAAGCACGACCCGGTGGTGATGTTCGACACACTGGGCGAAAATCTCAAGAAGCTGAAGCTGATCTACATGGATTGCGGCGACCATGATCAGTTCCGCATCCACCTTGGCATGCGCCGCTTCGCTAAGAAGCTCACGGCCGCCGGCATCGCGCACACCTACGAAGAGTACGACGACGATCATTCGGACGTGGATTATCGCATGGACATCTTCTTGCCGCTGCTGGCGAAGACGCTCAGCGCCTGAGTGTCATTCGTTGCTTCGCTGGTTCGCCGCCACTTAGCGCCCGAACTTCTGGAACTTGATCCGGCTGGGCACGATTTCCGTGACGCCCAGCCGGCGCATCTTATCTTCTTCGTAGCTGTCGAAATCGCCTTCGAACCATTCGACGTGTGAGTCGCCTTCGAAGGCGAGGATGTGGGTGGCGAGGCGATTCAAGAACCAGCGGTCGTGGCTGATGATGACGGCGCAGCCGGCGAAATCTTCCAGCGCGGCTTCCAGCGATTGCAGCGTTTCGACGTCGAGATCGTTGGTCGGTTCGTCGAGCAACAATACGTTGGCGCCGGTGAGCAGCGTCTTGGCCAGATGGACGCGGTTGCGTTCGCCGCCGGAAAGCTGGCCGACCTTCTTCTGCTGGTCGGCGCCCTTGAAGTTGAAGCTGGAGACATAGGCGCGCGACGGAATTTCGCGATTGCCGACGGTGAGTACGTCGAGGCCGCCGGAGATTTCCTCCCAGATGGTTTTGGCATCATCCAACGCATCGCGCGATTGATCGACGAAGCCGAGTTTGACCGACTCGCCGATGGTGATCTTGCCGTCGTCCGGCGTTTCGGCCCCGGTGATCATCTTGAACAGCGTCGACTTGCCGGCGCCGTTGGGGCCGATGATGCCGACAATGCCGCCGGGCGGAAGCTTGAACGTGAGCCCATCGATCAGCAACTTGTCGCCGTAGCCCTTTTTTAGGTTTTCGAAGTCGATCACGTTGGCGCCCAGGCGCGGCCCGGGTGGAATCTGGATCGTGGCGAAGGTCTGCTTTTCGCGCTCGGCAGCTGCGGCCATTTCCTCGTAACGCTGCAAGCGCGCCTTCGACTTGGCTTGGCGCGCTTTGGGCGATTGCCGCACCCATTCGAGTTCGCGGCTCATCACCTTGCGGCGGCCTTCGGCTTCGCGCTCTTCCTGCGTCATGCGCTTGGCCTTGGCTTCGAGCCAGGCCGAGTAATTGCCTTCGTATGGAATGCCCTTGCCGCGGTCGAGCTCCAGCGTCCACTTGGTGACCTGATCCAGGAAGTAGCGGTCGTGCGTCACCAGGATGACGCACCCGGGGAAGTTCTCGAGGTGGTGCTGCAGCCAGGCGACGCTCTCGGCGTCGAGGTGATTGGTCGGTTCGTCGAGCAGCAGCATGTCGGGCTTGCTCAGCAGCAGGCGGCAGAGCGCGACGCGGCGGCGCTCGCCGCC
>CALBSY010000053.1 GCA_937967725.1 uncultured Alphaproteobacteria bacterium
CATTGGCATCGGCGTCGAGGCGGTCAAAGCCCCGATATGGCGCGGCCATCATCTCAGCGCGGCTGATACGTCCATCGCCGTCGCTATCCTGAATCGCTTGGAGCATGCGGCGTTCACCACGTTCCGACGCCGATAGGAAGCCATCGCCGTCGCCATCGAGACGACTGAACATCGCCCTCCGGCCTGCTTCCGCTTCCGCGCGCGAAATGGCGCCGTCGCCGTCGGCGTCCAGCACCATAAGGCGTTCCAGCCCGCTACCTTGTTGCGCCCACGCTGGGGCGGCCGCCGCCAGCGCTAGGGTCAGAATTGTCACGCCAATCCGCATTGTTGAGCTCCGTTCTAAGCTCTACGAACGCGGACCGCCGCCATTTCCGTCGCTGGGCCGCCCGACGATCTGCACAAAGTCGGACCGTACCACCTCCTGGGTGCGCCTTACTGATGGCGCCAAATCCTCGGGCGTACTCACACCGGCAATGGTGGCGAGGCGAGCGAGCAAGGGCGGCGGCGCGGCCTCCGGGTTGAACTCGCCGGTTATGCAGATACGCAGCAATTGCTGCAGATCGCTCCAGGTGCGCCACGCGGCGCGCAGACGCGATGCCGCGTCGGCGTCAAGCAGACCGCAGCTGGCCAGGTTCTCCAGCGCCTCACCGGTATTCTGCGCCAGCACCGCGCGCGAAGCAGATCCATGAACGAGCTGCAGCGCCTGGGCGATGAACTCGATATCCACGACGCCGCCAGGGGCCAGCTTCTAATCCCAGCTACTCTTGCTTGGTCGCTCGCGGTCCATGCGCGCACGCATGTCAGCCCCTTCCGCCAGCGTCTTGGCCGCATCGCGCGGGCGCGCCAAAGCGTCGCGCGCAATCGCAAGCACGCGCTTGCCGAGCGCATCGTCGCCGGCGACCGGACGCAGCCTGGTCAGCGCCTGCATCTCCCACGTCCAGGCTTCTTCCGCGTAATAACGCTCGAACGATGACAGGCGCACGGCGACGGGGCCTTTCGAACCGGACGGCCGCAACTTGGTGTCGATCTCGTAGAGCGCGCCTTCCTCAGTCGGTGCCGAGAGGGCGCTCAATAGGCGTTGAGTCAGCTTGGCGTAATAATCACCTGGCGCGCTCGCCGTCTCAGGCGCATCATAGACCAGCATCACGTCGAGATCGGCGCCTTCCGCCAGTTCGCGCCCGCCGAACTTGCCGAGCGCCAACACGACAAATGTGCCTGGCTGATCTCCCTGATTACGTTGCATCTCCGCGAGCGCGGCTCCGGCCATCGCCGAAACACAGGCTTCGGCCAGTTCGGAGTGCGCAACGCCCGCCTCCGCCGCGCTGGCGAGACCTTCGAGCACCTGGACGCCGATCCGGAATGCTTCTTCGCGATGAAAACGCCGCGCTGTGTTCAGCTTCGCCTCGAACGTCTCGTCGTCGAGCAATCTCTCGGCCAGCTCGACGCGGCGCGTTCCTGGCGTTTCCTGACCGACGGGTTGAACGAAGCGCGGTTCGATCAGCGCATCGAGCAATGCGGGCCGCCGCGCCAATTCATCGGCCAAGCGCGGCGCGAGCGTCAGCAGACGCGCGAGCAGATCGAGCAGCGCCGGCCGGGCGTCCAGCAAGGACAGCACTTGGACGCCGGCGTTCAGCCCGGCAAAGAACGACGCGAAACGCGCGAACGCCTGATCCGGCTCGCCCGCGTTAGAGAAAGCGCGCAGCAACCGCGGCGTAAGCCGGGTCAGCAGTTCGCGCGCGCGCTCCGAACGCATGGCGCGGATGCGACCATGGTGCCAACCTCGGATCGTCTGACTCACGTACTCAGGATTGCCAAAGCCCAGTTTGCCGATAGTGGTGAGCGTCTCGGCGTGATCTTCAACGCCGGTGAAAATGAGACTGCCCAACGGATCGGCAAGGCTGTCGCCGCGTCCAAACAATTGGTGATCGATATCAGCGACAATCGTGCGCCGCTCCACGAGCGCCTTGTCGAAACTGCTCAGATCCGCAAACCCAGCCAACGCCGCGACGCGTGTGCGCGTCTCTGGGTCGGCGGGCACATCGTGGGTCTGCGCATCCTCAAGCATTTGAACGCGATGCTCGATATCGCGGAAGAAGGTGTACGCTTCGCGCAGCGCGTCGCGGACCGAGCCGGTAATAGCGCCAGCGTCCACCAGAGCATCGAGGGCCGCCAGCGTGCCTGTGGCGCGCAGAGCTTTGTTGCGGCCCCCGAGAATGAGCTGCTGCGTCTGCACGAATAGTTCGATATCGCGAATGCCTCCACGGCCGAGTTTGATATCGAAAGCCGGGACGTTGAGCTCGGCGCTTCTGTGCGCAGACAATATTTGCCGCTTGATGGAATGCACATCCTCGACCGCAGCGAAGTCGAGATGCTTGCGCCAAATGAAGGGTTCGAGTGAGGCAAGAAATTCCGCGCCGCAGGCCCTATCGCCAGCGGCGGCGCGCGCCTTAATAAAGGCGGCGCGTTCCCAATTTTGACCGAGGTTTTGATAGTAGTGCTCGGCTGATGCGATCGACACGGCGACCGGGGTCGAACCGGGATCGGGGCGCAACCGCAAGTCCGGGCGAAACACATACCCGTCGGGCGTGACTTCCTCCAAAGCGCGTGCGATCGGCGCGACCAGACGCACGGCGGCGACACGCGGCTCCTGCGCGGGAAAAATGTTCGCGTCGAAGAAAGCTGAGAAGTCGATGTCGCTAGAATAATTGAGCTCGCCCGCGCCCATTTTTCCCATGGCGATGAGGGCAAAGCCGGGAACGGGACCGCACTCCCCATCGAAGGACGCCGGCGTGAGTTGGCCGCGTTCGCCGCGCTCGCGCGCGCCCATGGCGACGGCGGCGCGTAGCGCGGCGTCGGCAAAATCCGTGAGAGCGCCGGTGACGCGATTTAGAGGCCACGCGCGGGAGAGGTCAGCGAGCGCTGTGGCGAGATGCACAGCGTCCTTAGCGCGGCGCAGCGTACGCATCCCATCTTCAAGCGGCGGTGGTTCGGTCGCGATTGCGGCGGCGTCCGCGAGCGCCGTCGCGATTAAGCGTTCGGCCCACGCAACGTCGACCAGATCTAATAAATCTGGCCGCCGCTCAATCAAGCGTCTCAGGTATGGTGCATGCGCCACGGCAGCGGCGGCGGCGCCCTCCATCGGCGTCCCAGCGAACGCGGTGGGCGCTGCGCTGTCCGCTAGGGCGGGGCCCACCGGTTGCATCAACGCGCCGCCATGGCAGGGAGAACCAGCGCGGCGCCGAGGCCGCGGCGCTCGCCATTGCTGAGCCCATCGCGCAGGTGAAGCCCGCCCTTGTGCAGACGGGCGACAGCGGACACGAGACTAAGTCCCAGGCCGACGCCCGGAGTTGAGCGCGCGGTTTCCAGACGTACAAACCGCTCAAGCACCTTGTCGCGCTCTGCAGGAGGAACCCCGGGGCCATCGTCCAGCACATCGATTTCGATGCGCCCGTCCGGACGGCGCACCGCGCGCACTTCGACGTTGCCGCCTTCGGGCGTGTATTTGAGGGCGTTCTCGATCAGATTGGAAACCGCCTGGGTGAAGAGGCCATGTTCGCCCCGGAGCAGCAAGCCATCCTCAACATGACCGCGAAGCGTGCGCCCCTGCTCTTCAGCTGCAGGCTCGTAGAACTCCACAAGCTCGCGTAAAATCTCGCTCGCGTCGACGCGCTCAAGCCGCCAATTGCCGGCAGCTTCGACGCGGGCGAGTTTCAACACCGCCGAGAACATGTCGAGCACTCGATCCGCCTCGTCTAACGCATTGCGCAGGGCTTCGCGATCGGCGGCGGAATCGGCCGGCCGTTCAAGCGCGACTTCAAGCTTCTGCCGGAACCGCGTCAACGGTGAACGCAGGTCGTGGGCGATCGCGTCACCGGCTGTGCGAGTGGTCTGCACCAGCTGTTCGATGCGGTCGAGCATCGCGTTCATAGAACCGGCCAGTTCATCGAACTCATCACCCGAGCCGCGCACGGGCGCGCGGCGCGACAGATCGCCGGCCATCACCTCGCGCGCCGTGTTGGACAATCCTTCCGCCAATCGCGCCGCCTGACCGGCGGCGATGAACCCGCTGACGATGGAGACCACTACGCCTACTAGCGCCACGGTAAACAGGACACGAGTGATGCGTCCGGCGATCACGGCGCTATCGCCAAGGTCACGCGCCACCAACAAGATCGGTCCGTTGAGCAAACGCCCGATCCGTCCGCTCGCACGACCACGCGCCGGAGCTCCGGTTTCATCCAGGCGCTCGAAATTGAATGCAACGCGTTCTGGCGTCTCGCCTGGGGTTGCCGGCAATTGCTGGAAATCGCCCGTGACAACCGTTCCGTTGTTCTCGGCAAGCACATACAGAAACGGCCCCTGCCGCGCCGCGCGCTCAACTACTTCTTGGTTCAGCCGGCGCATGCCCCCTTCGGCGTAAGCACGTTCCAGCGTGGCGTATTCCTGATCGGCGAGTGCGTCGGAGTCACGGATAAGCTGGCCGGCCGTGGCGAAATAGACGTAGCCGAGCATGAGGACGACAAACGACAGCACGACCCCGGCTTGCACCAAGGCAAGCCGGAACGTGGTCGTGCGTAAGAGCGAGTCGAGGCGGGGCCTCATCCCTCGAGACGATAGCCCGAGCCTCTTACCGTGTGCAAAAGAGTTTGCGCAAAGTCGCGGTCGATCTTCGAGCGCAGCCGGGAGATATGGACGTCGATCACGTTCGTTTGCGGATCGAAATGGTAGTCCCAGACATTCTCGAGCAGCATCTTGCGCGTCACGGTCTGGCCAGAGTGGCGCATGAGGTATTCGAGCAAGCGGAACTCGCGGGGCTGCAGGTCGAGCTTCTTGCCATCGCGCTTCACCGTCCGCGCCAGCAAGTCCATCTCAAGGTCCCCGACGCGAAGCTGGGTTTGCGGCCCGCGATCGCGCCCATGCCACAGCGCGCGGACGCGCGCGAGCAACTCACGCGTCGAAAAGGGCTTGCCGAGATAGTCATTAGCGCCGGCGTTGAGGCCTTCCACTCTGTGATCCTCATCGTGCAACGCTGAGAGGATCAGAACCGGAGTGGACACGCCCTTTTCGCGAAGGTCGCGCACGATCGCCACGCCCTGCTTCTTGGGCAACATGCGATCGAGCACGATGACGTCGTACCCGCCGTTCAGCGCCATCGACTCGCCGGTTTCGCCGTCGCCGGCGTGATCAACCTCGTGCTCGTCCTCGGCCAACGACGCCCTCAGCGTGTCGGCCATCTCAGCATCATCTTCGACTAGAAGAACCCGCATGCGGTCAGCTCCTCTCAGCCTGCGCCCACGTCGGCGGCAATGAAACGTCGCCCCGCGCGACCGTCGATCTGCAGCAACAGCGGACGGCCGGCACGGCGAGCGGCATCCGCCGCTGCGTCGAGCTCTTGCGGCGTACTGACGCCGCGTCCGCCAGCCTGGAGGATCACATCACCCACCTGCACGCCGTTTTGCGCCACGTCGCTGGTTGGCTCAACCGCAGTAACGATCAAGCCGCTTTCGTTGGCGCTCAGCTCATACCGGGCGCGATCCGCCTGCGTCAGCGGCCGCACCGATAAGCCGAGCGAACTCTGCGCCACACCCGGAGCGCCCGGCGTCGGCGGCGTGGCTTCTGGCGGAGTATTGTTAGCCGCCAGCACTTGCTCTGACGGACGCTCGGCCAAGCGGATGTTGAGGTTGCGGCGCTGACCGTTGCGCAAGACCTCGACACGCGAACTCCGGCCAATCGCCGTCGCGCCGACGCGCTGGGTTAGATCGCGGCTATCCTCGATACGGTCGCCTTCAAAGGTCAGGATCACGTCACCTTGCTGAATGCCGGCGCGCGCTGCCGGACCGTCCGGGACGACGCTGCTAACGAGCGCACCACGCGCTTCATCAAGGCCAAGGCTGCGTGCGATGTCGTCATCCAGCGGCTGAATCGTGACGCCGATCCAACCGCGCGTGACGCGGCCGCCGGAGATCAATTGCTGCACGATGCCCGCGGCGGTGTTGGCGGGAATGGCGAAGCCGATGCCGACGTTGCCGCCAGTCGGCGAGAAGATCGCGCTGTTCACGCCGATCACATTGCCGTTCAAGTCGAAGGTCGGACCGCCCGAGTTGCCGCGATTGATCGGCGCGTCGATCTGCATGTAGTCGACATAGGCCGACGAACCCGCGTCGCGGCGGCCAATTGCCGATACAATACCGGCTGTGGCTGTGCCATCGAGCCCGAACGGGTTGCCGACGGCAACGACCCAGTCGCCGACGCGCACATGGCTAGCATCGTCGAACGTCACATACGGAAAGCGGCCGCGCTCGGTGACGCGCAGCACGGCGATGTCGGTGGCTTCATCCGAACCCACGACTTCTGCCCGCAGCTCGCGACCTTCGCTGGTGCGGATCGTTATCTCCTCGGCGCCCTCAATCACGTGATGGTTGGTTACAATTGTGCCGCCCTGATCAATGAAGAAGCCGGAGCCAAGCGAAGTAGGCGCGGGACCAGGCCGGCCAGGCCGCCCGCGGAAGAATTCCTCAAAGCCCGGCGGCAATCCTTCGAGCGATTGCTGGCGGGCGGCGTCAGGACGCTGGCGCACCGAGATCGACACCACAGCTGGGCGAACGCGTTCGATCAGATCGGCGAAACTCATCGGCGCGCCGGACGGCGGCGCCACCGCCGACGGATTGATTTCTTGCGCGCCGGCGGCGCGCGAGAAGAGGATTGGCGCGCCGGCGAAGCCGGCGAACAGCGCCAAGGCGGCGCCGCCGGCGATCGCTGTACGGCGGAGGAACTTCATAGCGGCAACGTCAGACATGGATGTCCCTTTGAGAGGAGGCGGGCCGGATTGGAGGCTCAGCCCGCGTCAGTTGCAAGCCCTAGATAGGCGGAGTTGACGGTCCCGTAAGGGCGGTTTTGGGCGAAGTTGCGGTCAATTGGGGCGGAGCAGCAGGGCAAACAGCCACCCAGGCGATAAACCGCGTGAGGCGCGCGACCGTTTACCGTTCCGCCTCCTCCGGCGTGAAATCTTGCGCTTCGCCGTTCTCGCGCCGCCGGGTGGCCAAGACCGCGAC
>CALBSY010000054.1 GCA_937967725.1 uncultured Alphaproteobacteria bacterium
TGGGTTCTTTTTTCACGTCCCACAACGACATGTCGATGTAATCGAGCTTGCGCTCGCGCATCAGGCGCTGCGCCACTGCTGCGATCTCGGTGACGACAAGACCCCAACGTTCGGGCGAAAGGCGGACGCCGAGCGAGAAGTCGGCGCGGGTAGCGGCGCGGACTCCGTCGATACATTCAAGCAAGAAGCGCATGCGGCGTTCTGGATCGCCGCCATATTCGTCCTCACGGCGGTTGAGTTCGGGGCTGAGGAACGAGCAGATCAGATAACCGTGTGCGCCGTGCAGTTCGACGCCGTCGAAGCCGGCGCGCTCGGCGCGCTGCGCTGCGGCGATGAAACAATCGCGGCTCTCGCGAATCTCATCGAGCGTCATCGATTCAGCTTTGAGTTTTTCGTCGGCGCTGGGCGCCTTGGGATGGTTGAGTGAGCGTAGGCCGCCGTGGTGCAATTGCGCGACGGCGTGGCTGCCCGCTTGCTTGATCTTGGCGGCAAGGCGCGTGAGGCCGGGCAAGTGCTTATCGTCATGGAAGCCGAGTTGGCCCGGAAAGCCGACGCCGCTTTCCTGCACCGACGCCGCGCATGTCATGGTCAGCGCGAAGCCGCCTTCGGCGCGCATTGTTAGCCAACGGAATTCGTCGTCGGAGAGGACGCCGTCCGGATGGCTCTGCAGATTGGTCAGCGGCGACAGGATGAAGCGTGATTTCAGCGTCGCGCCGGAGCGAAGCGGCAGCGGGTCGGCGAGCGACGTCATCAGGCCCGCGCCTGCACGATCCAGCAGGCGGCCGGCAAGGCGACGCCGGCGGGCGTTTCGTGTGCGCGCAGAAATTCGGTGAGTGACGTTTCCGCTTTGGAAGGATCGATCTGCTGATCCGACACGGCGCGGGCGCACGGGCCGATCTTCAGCAGGAATTGCGCCGCCTCGGGCGCGTCCGCGCCAAGACGCATGTCGCCGTCCCAGCGCGCAACGGTAATGTCACTCCAGCCGGCGGCGCCGAGCACGCGTTCGATCTTCGCCGGATCGGAGAGGCCAAACGGGCCGGGCGCATCGGGATCGGGCGGCGGCAAGGGCGCACTGAGCAACGGCGTAAGCGCGGCGAGCGGCGCATAGGTCCACAAATTTTCAGGGAACGAACGCCACGACACGAAGACAAGCCGTCCGCCGGCGCGCATCCCCCCGCGAAGCTGTTTGAATGCCGCGGGCGGATCCTCGAAGAACATGACGCCGAAGCGTGAGAACGCGGCGTCAAACGGCGCGCCAGGGATCGGCGCCGCGCCCGCATCGGCCTCCACGAAAGAGATGTTCGCGGCGCCCGCGCGTTTGCGCGCGACGTCGAGCAACGGCCGCGACAGGTCGACGCCGACAATCGCACCCGCGGCGCCAATTGTTTGCGCCATGGCGAGCGTCGTCGCGCCGGCGCCGCAGCCGATGTCAAGCACGCGCTCGCCGGGCTCAAGCGCGAGGGTCCGCAACGCTGCTTCGGTCAGCGGCGCCAGAATCCGATCCATGCGATCGGCCTGGTTGGCCCATTCTTCGCCAACCTTGCTGTTCCAGTATTCCCGCTGGCTCGGACGCTCGGGGGCGGGCATCGCGCGCTACGCCGCTTGCTTCTCCTTCGCGCCAAAGCGCTCGTAGAAGCTTTCGTTCTTGGCGGCCATGTCGCGCAGGAGCTTCGGCGGCTCGAAACGCGGACCGTACTGCTTGGCGAGGCGATCGGCTTCCTCGACAAACTTCTTCGTGCCCCAGAACAGATCGACGTAGCTGCAGCAACCGCCGCTATAGGGCGCGAAACCCCAGGCGAGAATCGAGCCGACATCAGCATCGCGCGGATCGGTAATGACGCCCTCTTCGAAGCAGCGCGCCACTTCGATGCACTGGCGGAAGAGGAAGCGCTTTGTCAGCTCCTCTTTCAGCGCCGGCGGACATTCCTTCACCTTCACGTCGATGCGCTCGGAGAGGCCGGGCCAGATGCGCGTCGGCTTGCCGTCGTCGCCATACTCGTAATAGCCCTTGCCACCCTTGCGGCCGACACGGCCCTTCTCCTCAACGATCCACGAAAGCAGATTCGCGCGCGGGTCTTTCTTGTAGTCCTGCTGAGAAAGCTCGGCGTTGGTCTTGCCGATCTTCAGCGCGGTATCGAGGCCGACGCTGTCGGAGACTTCGAGCGGGCCCATCGGCATGCCGCACTGGCGCCCGACATTTTCGATGATCGCCGGCGCGATGCCTTCCATCAGCATTTCGACGCCCTCGGCCGGATAGGTGCCGAAGCAGCGCGAGGTGTAGAAGCCGCGGAAATCGTTCACGACGATCGGCGTCTTGCGGATTTTCAGCACGTAGTCGATGGCCTTGGCCAAGGTCTCCTGCGTGGTGTCCTTGCCTAGGATCAGCTCGACCAAGCCCATGCGCTCCACCGGTGAGAAGAAGTGCACGCCGACGAAATTGGCCGGGCGCGCGCTGGCTTCAGCAAGGCCGGTGATCGGCAGTGTCGAAGTGTTGGAGCCGAACACGGCGTTCTCGCCCAGAAATTCCTCGGCCTTCTTGGTCACCTCGGCCTTGAGCTGCACATTCTCGAACACTGCCTCGACAACGAGGTCGCTGCCTTTGATCAGCGAATAGTCGGTCGATGGGGTGATGCGGGCGAGCAATTCTTCGCCCTGCT
>CALBSY010000055.1 GCA_937967725.1 uncultured Alphaproteobacteria bacterium
GTAGCCGTGGCCGCAATGCAGTTCGAGCATGTCGAAGCCGGCCTCTTCGCCCATCAGCGTGGCGCGAACGAAGTCGGCTTTGACGCGCTCCATGTCCGCCCGCGTCATCGCCCGCGGCGTGGCGTTGCGGCCCGACCAGGGAATAGGCGAGGGGCCGATTATCTCCCAGTTGCCGTCCGGCAGCGGCTGATCCGGAAAGTCTTCCTCCCACGGCACGCGGGTCGAACCCTTGCGGCCTGCGTGCGCCAACTGCAGCGCGAACTTCGCGTTCGAGTGCACATGCACGTAGTCGACGATCCGTTTCCAAGCCGCCACGTGTTCGTGCGCGTACATGCCGGCACAGCCCGGCGTGATGCGCGCGTCGGCGCTGACGTCAGTCATCTCGGTGAAGATCAGCCCAGCGCCGCCCATGGCGCGTGCGCCGTAATGCACCAGATGGAAGTCGCCCGGCGTTCCGTCCTTAGCGGAGTACATACACATTGGTGAGACGACGACGCGGTTGGCGAGCTCGACATCGCGCAGTTTTAGCGGAGCGAACATGGGCGGCGGCGGATTGGGATCGACGCCGGAGAACCAGCTTTCCACGCGGCCCAGGTAGTGCTTGTCGCGTAAGCGCAAATTCTCGTGACTGACGCGCTGGCTGCGCGTGAGCAGCGAATAGGTAAATTGCAGCGGTTCGAGCTGCGCGTAACGGTCGACGTTCTCGAACCACTCCGTCGAATTGCGCGCCGCGTTCTGAAGTTTCAGCACTTCGACTTGGCGGACGGCGTGATACTCGGCCAGCGCCTCGGCGAGCGGCTTGCCGCCGTGCAGCACCTCCGCCAGCAAGATTGCGTCCTCCAGCGCCAGTTTTGTGCCGGAGCCGATGGAGAAGTGCGCGGTGTGCGCCGCGTCGCCCATCAGAATGAGATTGTCGCGATGCCAGGTCTCGCAAACGATCCGCGGGAAATTGAGCCAAGCCGAGCCGCTCAAGTGCTTGGCGTTAGTCGAAAGCGCGGCCCCCCCGAGATACTTGGCGAACAGCCTCTCCGCGGCGCGGCAGGTTTCGTCCTGGTTCATGGCGTCGAAGCCAAGGCCGCGCCAGGTCGCTTCCGAGCACTCGACGATGAAGGTCGAGGCGCCGGGCTCGAATTTATAGGCATGCGCCCAGATCCAGCCGTGCTCGGTTTGCTCGAACGCGAAAGTAAAGGCCTCAAACGCCTTCTCGGCGCCGAGCCAGATGTATTTGTTCGGCCGCACGTCGATATCGACGCCGAAGTGGTCGGCCCATTGCGTGCGCCATTTCGAGTTGGCGCCGTCACAGGCGATGACGAGATCGTATTGTGTGAGCAGGGCTGGATTGACTTCGACCTCGGTCTTGAACTGCAATCGCACGCCTAGCTCGCGGGCGCGGTCCTGCAGAATGTTCAAGAGCCGCTTGCGGCCGATGCCGACGAAACCGTGGCCGCATGAGGTGATGGTTTCGCCGCGAATGTGAACGTCAATGTCGTCCCAGTGCGCGAAGCCGGCTTCGATGGCGTCGGCGCTGACGGGATCGTTGGCGCGCAAGTTCTCCATGGTCTGATCGGAGAACACGACGCCCCAGCCGAAGGTGTCGCCCGGATCGTTGCGTTCAAACACGACGATGTCGTGCGCGGGATCGCGCAGCTTCATCGAAATCGCGAAGGTCAGCCCCGCGGGCCCGCCGCCGACACAGGCAACTCTCATAGATACTTTATATCTAAAATACCAGAAGAGAGCAAGGTTATCCGATCGCCGCCGCCATAAGTTCTCGCGTGCGGTTGAGGATGGCGTTTGCGTCGACGGGCGCAGCCGGAACCGTGACACCCTCCGCCGCTTTAGCGCCGACGTACGGCTGCCAAAGCAACTTCCAGCTAACCAAGTTTATCGGCGCGGGTCCGTAGAGTGCGCTGCATCCCGGCATCGTGCATAGAGCATGCGCCCAGGCGTAGGCGGCGCGCAGCAGGTCTTGATCCGGCGTGCGGTTGCGCGGGCCGCAAATCTGCTCGATGCCGACGGCTGCGCCCTCGCGATAACGGATTTCCATAGTGGCGAGCCGGGAGCCGCCTTGGCGGACGCCGAACAGCCGCGAGTAGCCGATGGCGGCGCGCTCGGCATAGTCGGCGACGCAATGCCCCATCAAGCGGCCTTCCTCCTGGAGCGCGGCGGCCGTATCGAGCGCGACAAACTCGTAGCCTGCGTGACGTGCGCCGGTCAGGTGGTGCGGATCGCCACGCGCTTCCCGCGCCTGGGCGTCGAGTATCATGCGCACGTGCCAAAGATGCGCTTCGTGTGCGACGACGGCCAACGCAGCGCGGCTGCTCCATGCGGTGCGGAGGTAACGGTACGCAGCATGCTGCGGGTGTTTGCTGAACCAGGCGAAGGCGGCGACAGGTGCGATCATATCGGGACGCAATGCGTCCCAGCAGCGGCGCGCCCACCACAAGGCGAACTCGTCGTCGCACAAGGCGCGCGCTGTGAGCACTTGGGCGAGCCACGTCGCGCCTGGTTTGACCGTCGCCGGCGCTGCGTTCACGACACCTCTGCCGAATGCGCGGTCGCCGGGATCGAGGTTGGCGGGCAGGGGCTCGTAAAGCGCCTCCGGCGGCAAGCGGCGCAGCCACATCGGCAAACGCAGCGCAGCCGCGATCTCCTTGAGCGGCCGCCCAGCGCGCACAAGTTTCAAAGCGGACGCGCGCTCGCGCGCGGTGAGTCTCTTGGTGACGAGCGAGATGGCGGCGGCGGGAAAGCTAACCAACAGGTCGGCATGCGCCTTCGATGCAAGCATCAGTTTTTGCAGCGCGGGCTGCAACGCGGGCAGGAAGCGAGCGAGTTGAGTTTCATGTTCTGACGTTGCGCGGCGCGGCTTGAGCAGCGTGCGCGCGGCAGGTGTGGCGATGACGATGGTCACGGGGACAGCTCCGGCAGGCAAGACGCAAAAGGCGGAGCTCTAAAATGACGCCCGATTTCGCCGGCAAAAGCCCTTGTTTATTTTGTCTCCGCCGTTTGAGGCTACGCACCTGAGCGATGCACCGCGAGCGCAGAGATAACCAAAATTCATCTGGCGTGCGAAGCTGTGGCGGTGTTTGATGCACGCCAATCTGAGGGGGCAATCGGAGGTGCTGGCGACGGAGGTTGCCTCGGATGGGCTCAGAAAAGACTCGCAAAGACGCGAACACGCGGCCGGCGCTCCTGACGGAGACGGTCGAACAACCGACAGAAGTCGTACGAGAGACGGACATTGAGGAGATCGCGACAGCCGAAGGCGGCAATGATCACATAGGATTTGAAGAAGCGTTCAACGACATCATGGAGGACGAAGTCGCCCCCCTGTTCATCGAACAAGGCGTCTCCTGCGAGCACTACAACGTGCTGAGCAACTTCAACAATCTGTCCATTCTGGCGTTTATCTGCAACAGGACTGGGTTGCGCGCGGATGCATGCGTTACAAGCGGGTCGAAAGATTATGTTTGTGTCGCTGAGGTCGGCAACGTGCTGTGGGCGTCCGACGAGGTGCGCCGCCAACGCCGCGTAAAACGTTTTGGCGGCACGACCTCTTATCAGGATTGGCGCGATGCGCCTGATGTCGACGCCAAGGCCGAAGCGAAGGACCGGCTCAAACAGGAAAAGCAGCGTTACGTCATGCGCGTTAAGCGCGTGGTCGACGCCGCGTGTCAGGTGGGCCTGATGACCAGGACGCCGATCCGGCCGAATTACGTTGCGGTGCGGGCGGCGCCGTCACTGCGCCGGGTGATGTCAAAACTGTTTTTGTTGCGGGCGGCGGGCAAGCGTTAGCGGAAAGAGGCGCGTAGCGCATGATGCAAGTGTTTGTCTCTTTCGCGCGAGCGGATACCGAAGCCGCCGCGCGCGTTGCCGAAGGACTGAGGTTGCAGGGTCTTTCGGTCTGGAGGGACGCGGACGTGAGCAAGGGTCGGCCGCGCTCTGGCGGCGCGCCGGCGGCGTTGCGAGAGGCGCAGCTCGCTCTGTGCTTGTGGTCGCGCGCGGCGATGCGTTCGGCCACGAGGAAGGAGGAGGCCGAACACGCCAAACGCGCCGGCAAGCTTCTGCCGCTGGCCTTGAAGAACTTCAGCTGGAGCGATTGCCCGGAAAGCTTGTGGTCGGTCGGCTTGGCGGTGCCGCGCCTTCAATTCTCGGAGGATTTCTTTGCTTGGCTGGCGCGGGTGGTGCGGCGGCGCATAGAGACGCCTCCCGCTGCCAACGATTGCGATTTTTTTGGCGTCGGGGAGAGCGAGGAATCTGGCGTCTATATAGAGTTCGCGTCCAAGGATTTGCGGCAAGCGTTTATGGGCCCCACCGGCAAGGCCGCGCGCTCTCCGGCGCTTGCCAGGCAGCTGAATGCATATTTTCTTACCCGCCCGGATCTATTGGCCCAGGTCGACCACTATCGCCGGCGCGTCCGGGACATGCAGGTTTGCGAAGAATCCCGCCAGATTGTCCCGTTTCCATCGCCACGTGTGCGCGTGCGCCAAGAACCCAATATCGGGGCGCGCCGGGTCAAGTTGCGATTTGGCGGTTCACGATACTGGTCCGAGTTTTCAGTGCCGGCGCCAGAGCAGCCGCGGGTACAGCAGTTTGATACGGCTGAAGCCGCCCCACTGGAACAGCCAAGGCGCACGCCTTCGGTTGCTAACGCCGCGCAATGGTTCACCGCGCTCCTGGGAAAACGCCGACCATCCACGTTGTCGCCGGCGATGGAAGCGGTGCGGCGGCGGCGGCAGCGCTACGATGCGATCTTATCCGCACTGGAGGCGACCTACGCCGCGCAATCGATCACCGATCTTGATGCAAGCATGGCGGATGGGTTCGCGGCGCTCGGCGTGAATTATGTGGGCGTCAAGGGGGCGTCCAGGGCGTCAGCGCAACCGGGCGAGGGGAGCCGGTCCGGTCTGCAGCTGGCGCGCTGGCTCGATGTCCGCAACAGCACCGCGCTGGAACGGCACGACGCGGAGACGCTGATGCGGCTGGGCCAATTCCGGCTCAGCGAGGCCTATGTGACGCAAGTGCCCGGTCTGCGCGCCAGCGTGTGCGCGCTAAGCGAGACCGGTTGCGGTTATTGGCGCGATTATCGGCAGGCCAACCCGGTGCGCCTGCTCTCCATGTATTATGTTTACTTTGGCAGTCTTTGGCACGATCAGCTGGCCCCGCCCGACATCGAACTTTCACCGCGTCAGCGCGAGTGCTTGCAATGGGCGGCGGTGGGCAAGTCCAACCGTCAGATCGGCGAGATACTCGATTTCGATACCGAAGACGTGCTCAATCACATTGAGGATGCGCGCCGACGGCTCGGCGCCGCCACGCACGCGCAGGCGATCGACGTCGCCATCGCCCGCAGCCTCATCGCCCCGCCTTATTGTTGAAGCGCTGGCGGAGAGGGAGGTAATGCCACAAGTGAGGCGCATCAATCACTTAGCG
>CALBSY010000056.1 GCA_937967725.1 uncultured Alphaproteobacteria bacterium
GCCTTCGAGCGCGGCCTGCACTTTGCTGGAATAGGCAAGCTTGGCGAAATCGCCGATGCGCTGCGCGCTGGAGCGGCGCTTGCGATTGCGCTTCTCGAACCGCTTACGCACATAGCCGGTGCCGAGCGACCAGAGCAGCAATTTATCCTCGCCCAACGGCCAATTGAAACCGAACGCAGGCTCGGTGACGGTGAGCAGCAATTGCAGCGCTGGATTGTTGTTGGGGCTGACCCCGCCATCGAAGAAGTGCGCGTAGGACGTGATCTTACCGCGCTTGTTGCGCCCGAGCGGCACGCGCACGTCGTTGAAATAGGTCGGCGCCGCGGCGGAGGATTGCACCAGATCTCGCAGCAGGAAATGGCGGTTGGCCATGTCCTCGTTGCCGGAGGCGTCGTCGAAATAACACCAATCCGGATTGTTCACGAGAATCCAGGCCGAGCCGGAATCAATGCGCTTGGCGTGAATGGCGAGGCCGGTTTGCAAGTCTTCCGACTTGAGCATGCGGTCGCCCAGATGTTCGTTGAGCGCGTCCGAGAGCGCTTTATTGCTGAACGCCGGAATCAGCAGCCTGAGCGGGCCGGGCACCTGCTGTTTAGCGAAAATCGCCGGCAGCAATTGGAAATAGAGATCGACCGTTTGATGCACCTTCCAGCCCAACGCCAACGTGGTGGCGATGATGGCGCCGGTGGAGGTGCCGCCGATCAAATCGAAATATTGCGAGAGCCGGAAGTTCGGATCGCCGCTGCGCTGTTCGAGATGCGTCTCAAGCTTGGAAAGAAAGCCGAGCGTTAGCAGCCCGCGTGAGCCGCCGCCGTCGAGCGCCAGGATCCGCTTCGGGCCAGGCCGCTGGAATCGTTCGCGCAGATGTACGCCCATCTCCGTCCCCCTTCTGGAGCCGGGGCATACTAGGGCGGGATCCCCGCGTCGCAATGCATGAAACTAGGCTGGCTAGGTCACGCGCGGCAATGCTAGGCTCATGCGTCGAGGGTGCTGGAGGGTTCAAATGTTCACACGCGTGTGGAGACACACCGCCCGCGCCATGGCGGCGGCGGTTCTGGCGATCGGCTTCGGCGCATGCGACGCCGCCGCGCAGCAATCGTCGCTTGTCGGGTTCTGGGAATGCACCGGCCAAGCCAATGGCGTGACTTATGTCTCGACCTTCGATTACCAAGCGAATGGGCGCTATATCAGTACGCAGCGCATCATCGCCGGCAACGATCTTCTCGAAGGCGGCGGCGGCGGGTCATGGCGGCTCGAGAACGGCGTGCTACACGACACCAAGGAGCGTGCGACGCTTGATCGCTTCGTTCGCGGCGGCGTCGAGGTGCCGGCTAGCGATCCGCAGTGGCAGCAGCTTTACGTGCAATCGCAGTCGAATATCGGGACGACCACCAGCGGACCGATCGAAAGTCAGGGCGATGTGGCGCGTGCGGGAATGTACACTTGCCACCGTCGGCGGCGCTAAGCTCGGCTAGCTCCCGAACTGATAACCGAATCGAATGCCGACTTCGTCGAGACCTTGATTGCGGCCGCTGGCGAGTATCTGCCCGTGGCTTAGATGTTCGTAGAACAGCTGCGCTTCCCATGGCCCGGCGAAGTCGTAGGTCAGTCCGATCGAGGTGCGGAACAGCACGTCGGAGCCAAGCAGCACGTGTTCGTTTGAGTAGGCTTCCGCCTCCGGCGTACCGTTGGCGAACGGGTTGTTGCTCTCGGCGTCATGCACAACCAAGCCGACGCCAGGTTCGAGCGCCCAGTTGTCGGCGAAATTCCAGCGCCACTCCAAGCCGCCGCCGCCGAAGCTCGTGTTGCCAGCGGTGTTGATCGACGCCATCAAATATGGCTGCGGCGAACCGGCCCAGCTGAGAAAGCTGGGAGAGTCGAACGAGACCTGAAACTCGATATTGGGTCCGTCTTCCTTGTCGGCGTTGTCGCAGTTGATGATGCAGACATTGTGCGCCATCACGCCAACATGCACTTCGTCGACGCCCGCGTGCGCCTGCGGCGCCATCGCCAGCGCCGCGCCGAATGCTGCAATCCCCGCCGCTCGTCCCCGCATGGCCTCGTCCTCCCCGCCAACCGGCTTTAGTTAGCCCGCTTCGCGGGTACAAGGAAGCGGCTCAGTCCGCCGGATCGGCATCGAGACGATAGATCAAGCGCAGGCCCACATAATCAAGGCCTTGGTTGCGGCCCTCATCGAGAATCTGGCCGTGACTCATATGCTCATAATAGAGCTGCGCAGCGAAGCGCGACCCGAACTCGCGCTCCAGCGCAAGCGAGGTGCGGAACAGGTCACGCGAGCCCAGCAGCTGATGTTCGGCGCTGAAGGCCGCCGCTTGCGGCGTGTTGTCCGGGAACGGATTGTCCAGCTCGCCGTCATGGATGATGTAGCCGAATCCAGGCTCGAACGCCCAACCTTCCGCGAACTCCCAGCGCCACAGCAAGCCGACGCCGCCGAAATTTACGCCGTCGCCGCTCGTATTGATCGACGCCATCACGTAAGGACGCGGCGAACCGATAATGTTGAGGAAGTCCGGCGACGACGACACGATTTCGATCTCGGCGTTCTCGCCTTCCTTGCCGTCGACGATCTCGCCTTGATCGTCCTGCAGGTTGTTGACGTACGCCAGTCGCACTTCGTCGATCTTGGCGTGGGCGGGCGCGATCAAGCCGGCGACGGCCATCAGCAGCGTCGAGCCGAACAGCTTCAATTTCATGGCAGGGTCCCCTCGCTGGCCACGCGATGCGGCCAGTTCGCTGAACGCGCAGGGCGACGCCCAGTTCCGAGCCTAGAACCGCAGCAATTTGGCGTAGCGGACGTGCGGCAGCGCCTGGATTTTCTGCATCGCGGCGTCGGACGGCGGCTCATCGATGCCGACCAGGGCGATGGCTTCGCCGCCGGCCGCGTCACGGCCGAGATGGAACGTGGCAATGTTGACCCGCGCATCACCCAGCAGCGTGCCGAGCGCGCCGATGAAGCCAGGCTGGTCGGCATTGTTAGTGTAGAGCGTCAGCGCATGGAATGGCGCCTCAAGCGCCATCCCTTTCACTTCGACGATGCGCGGCTGGCCCGCCACCAATGTGCCGGCCAGGGGCCGGCAGCCACCGCCCGTCTTCACGTTCGCGCGCACGAGGCTTCGGTCCGTATGCGAGTCAGAGCGTGCGGATGCCGCGAGCGGCGCGCCGCTCTCCTTCAGCAGCGCCGGCGCCGAGACCATGTTCACGTCCTGCAGCAGCGGACGCAGAATCCCCGCGAGCGCCGCCGCGGTGAGCGGCTTCATATTGAGCCGGGTGACGTCGCCCTCATACTCGATCGCGACCTCGTCGAGGCCCTCATCGACGATCTGGCCGGCGAAGGCGCCGAGCTTCTCGGCCAGGGCGGCGAAAGGCTTCAGCCGCGGCGCTTCCTCGGCGGTGATCGAGGGCATGTTGAGCGCGTTGGTGACGGCGCCAGTGAGCAGATAGTCGCTCATCTGCTCCGCCACCTGCAGCGCAACGTTTTCCTGCGCCTCATTGGTGGAAGCGCCGAGGTGCGGCGTAGCGATGAAGTTCGGCGCGCCGAACAGCACGTTTTCCTTGGCCGGCTCGATGGTGAAGACATCGAAGGCGGCGGCCGCCACGTGTTCGCTCTCCAACGCTTCGCGCAATGCCGCTTCATCCACCAATCCGCCGCGCGCGGCATTGACCACGATAACGCCGCGCTTGGTCTTGGCCAGATTCTCGCGTGAGAGGATGTTGCGCGTCTTGTCGGTGAGCGGCGTGTGCAACGAGATGATGTCGGCGCGCATGCAGATCGGAAGAGCGTCGTGTAGGGACAGAGCGAAGATCTGGGTGGCCGCCGTATCATTAAAAAAAAAAAAGCCGCAAACAGGATTACACCGGGGCGCTTAG
>CALBSY010000057.1 GCA_937967725.1 uncultured Alphaproteobacteria bacterium
GCTCGGCAGCGTCGTGCATCACGAACTGATTCCCGGGCACATTCTGCAGGCGCCGTATGAGCCCCTCGCCGGCGCTCCTGAACTGCAGCTGCGCTATGCGCAGGGCTATGGCGAAGGATGGGCAACCTATGCCGAGCAACTGGCCGACGACCTAGGCGCGTTCGCTGACGATCCGCTGGATCGTCTAGGCTATTTGCAATGGATGCTGTTCCGCATGGCGCGCGTCGTAGCCGACACCGGCATGCACGCGATGCGCTGGAGCCGCACTCATGCGATGGAACAAGTGCGGGCGCTGCAAGGCGAGTCAATCGCATTCGTCAGCATCGAAGACGACATTGACCGGCTTGCCGCGCAACCGGGCGTTCACGCGGCGCAAGGCCTGATGGCGCTGCATATCGCCGAGTTACGTGAACGCACACGCCGGGCGGCGGGAAACGCATTCAGCCTCCCGCGCTTCCACAATGCCGTGCTGCGCTATGGCCCCCTATCCCCACCCGGACTCGACCAGGCTGCGCACGCCGCTTTCGCGGTCTAAGAAAAAGGGCGCTGACGGAGCAGCGCCCTTGTACAGGGGTTCATCGGGAGTTCTTAGTAAGTGTAGCGAGCGCCGAAGAAGAGCGAACGCCCGTAATGGTGATAAAACGACAACCGGTCGTCGGGCGTCAGGTATTGGTCGTTCACTTCGTCGGTGAGATTCACGCCCTCAAAGGTGAGCGCGAAGTGATCGTTGAGGTTCCAACGCGCCGCCGCGTCGATGTTAAGTGTCTCAGCGGTCTCTTCGGTCGCGTTGCCGTTGCGTCCCGGCAGATTGGTTGGATACCCGCTGCGGTACGCAGCTGAGACGCGCGCACTGAAACGATCGTCCTCGTAATAGAGCGTCGCGTTGTAAGACTCGTTCGACAAGTTGACCAATGGACCTGACAGGATCACGACGCCCGCCGAGTTCACATAATCGATGTCTGACTCCACGTTGGTATAGTTGGCCAGGACCCCGAAGTTGGACAGGAAACCGTCGAAGAAGAAGAACGGCAGTTGCAGCGAGATCTCATAGCCATTCACCGGACCGCCTGGCGTGTTGCGCGGCTGGTTGAAGGCCCAATCTAGGCCAGGATTGCAGCCGGGCGTGTTGACGCCGCCCGGACAGGCCGCCGTTGCGACGCTATCCGGCAGGCCGAGCGTATTGCCCGTGAATGGACGATCTTCACGCACGGTCTGTACGAAGCTGTCGATGTCACGCACGAAATACGCGAACGAGAGCAGCCCGCCTTCGGTAAAGTACCATTCCGCGCTCACGTCCCACGCGTCTGCGGTCGTCGGATCGAGGTTTGGGTTGCCAGCGTTGACGGTGCGGTTGGCGCCGCTAACCGTCACGGAAGCGCCGGGGTTGAGGTTGCCGAGGCCTGGGCGGGTGATGACCCGCGCCGCACCGAAGCGGAACAACAGGTCGTCCATCGGTTCGACGACCAGATTCAGTGACGGCAAGATGTCGTCATACGAACGATCGACCGTCGTTTGGACCGGCACGCCGCCGCTAAATGTGTAACCGGTGCTGGACTGCTCGGTCTCGATATAGCGCAGGCCAACATTGCCGCGGAAGCGGTTCTCGGTGCTGCGCCAATTCAGTTGAGCGTAAGCGGCAAAGTTGTCTTCCTCGACAGAGCGGTTGTTTCCCAACGCCGGTTCGATGCCCATTGGGAATACAGCGGTGTTGTACAGGTCCCAAAGCGAAGCCGCGGCATTGATATCGGGCACCAGCCACGTCGTGGTCAGTCCGCTCGGCAGGCTTAACCCCCGCCCGCTTATACTGGCGAGGAAGCTGTAGTTCGCGATCGGCGTGCCGGCCGCGAAGCCAGGAATGAATGATTCCTGGTTGGCGGTTGTTCCGTTTGAGCGCCGCAACTCAGTCGTCGCGAATTCGTAAGCGCGCCAATTCAAGCCGCCGCTGAGCGTGAAGATGTCATTGACGTCAAATGTCAGGTCGCCTTGCAGTGTCGAATAGGTGTTGAGCGCCGTCTGCGGACGCAAGCGGATCTGCTCCAGGTGCCACGTGGCGGGACTGGTGACATCGGTTGCGCCGTAAGTGATCAGCGGCAGTCGATTGTCGCCGCGATAGTCGTAGACATACCCGTTGATGTTGTCGGCATCGAACAACAGCGTCGTCTGTACGGGGTTGGTATGATCCGACTCGGAATAACCGGCCATCGCCCGGCCGCGCAAGCGGTCGGTGAACTCGTGTTCAACCTCAAGCGTCGCCTGCGTGAACTCGGTTTGCAGTTCGTCGAAACGCAGCTCCGAGCGAATGTCGACACCGTCGAATCGCCCGTACACTAGCGTGTTGCCCTGAATCTCCGCGTCTTGAACGGTCACTCCGCCAATGCCGGCGGCGCCGGACGCGCTGAACACTGGCGATTCTAAGAACGCTTCCGAACGGGTGCCTTCGAAATTTGCGTACAGCAAGCTTAGCGAGACATCTGTGCGATTGCTGGGCTGCCACTGCAGCGCTCCGGTGATGCCGAGCCGGTCTTGTTCGTGCTCGTACACGTCGTAACGCGGGATGCGTGGGTGGAAGGCGGCGTTAATCTGCGCAAGTGAATAGGCGGCGGTGTTTTCCGCGCCAAATCCACCCGACTGCCACCGCACGGTGCTCGCGCCCTCTTCCAGCGATTCGCGCCCGCTATAAGCGACGGAGAGCAACGCGCCGACTGTGCCGTTGGCGAAGCGATTGCTGATCAGAAAGGCCGCGCGCGGGTCCGTGTTTTCCGACAGGTCATTGTAGTGAAGCTGACCAGATGCGGCCATGGTGAAGCCGTCATAGTCGAATGGCATTGCCGTACGCAGGTCGACCGTCGCGCCAAGCGATCCTTCTTCGATCGACGCGGACGCAGTCTTGCGAACAGTGATCGAGTTGAACAATTCCGAAGCGAAGACATTGAAATCGAACGAACGATCGCGGTTGGTGCCGCCCACGGCGTCGGTGCCGCCAGTCGTGGCGAGCGCTTCCATGCCGTTGATGCGCACGCGGGTGAACTGAGCGCCCAGGCCGCGAACAGAAATCTGGCGGCCCTCCCCCGCGTCGCGGGTGATGGCGACGCCCGGGATGCGCTGGATCGATTCAGAAAGGTTCAGATCGGGAAAGTCAGCGATATCTTCAGCGACGATGGCGTCGACCGCGCCGACTTCGTCGCGTTTGATGTCGATGGCCGCCGCCAAGCTTTCGCGGAAGCCCGTGACAATGATCTCTTCGCCATCTTGAGCTTGCGCCGCGCCGCCGGAGGTCATCCCAACCGCGATGGCAAGCGCGCCTAGCGAGGCGCCTGCCCAGCTCCAGCCGGTGTTCTTCGCACGCGAACGAGAGTTCTTAGCCGCCATAACGTCCCTCCCCGGGCGGTCGCCGGAGGCAAGGGCGGATTTCTGCCCGATGCCTTTCCGAGCCGCGTTTCATCCCTATGACACCGCTATCGTTGTTTTTGCCACCGGTGTCTATTCCAGGACTAGGGCAGATCGGGCCGGTTTGGCAAGTGGGATCGTCCCCATTGGCGAGCCATCGGTCGCTAATGTGTGTCCTGGGGGTCGCATCGTCATAGCCGGTCGTGGGTAACTTGGCCGCCGGCGATGGTCAGCAGCGCGTCGGCGCGCGGGATCTCTTCGGGCGCCGCCTCAATGAGATCGACGGAAAAGACGCTGACGTCCGCGCGGCGGCCAGCCTCCAGGGCGCCCCGCTCGCTTTCCTCGAAGACAGCGAAGGCTGGCCCCCAGGTCAGCATGCGCAGCGCGGCGGCGCGGCTGACAGCCTGGTCGAGAGTCCAATCGGGTCCGGCGAAACCGTTCAGGTCGTGACGATGGGCGGCCGCGTAGAACTCGATCAGCGGATCTCCCTTCTCCACCGGCGCGTCGCTTCCCGCTGCGATCACCGCCCCAGAATCCAATAACGCGCGCCACGCATAGGCGCCGGCCAGCCGCGACCGCCCAAGCCGCGCCGGCGCGAAATGCAAATCGCTGATGGCGTGCGATGGCTGCATCGAGGCAATCACGCCCATGGCGCCAAACCGCGGAATGTCCTCCGGCGCGATCACCTGCGCGTGCTCGATGCGCCAGCGAGCGGCTTCCAACGCGCCTGGCGCATCAGCGAA
>CALBSY010000058.1 GCA_937967725.1 uncultured Alphaproteobacteria bacterium
GGCGCGTCCTGTCCGCTGGCGTTTGCCTCGGTAGCGATCGCCATGTCGATCGGCACGTTCGTCAACTCGCGAATTGTTGTGTTGCATGGCATGCGCCGCATTTCTCATACGATGACGCTCGCGTTCACAGCGCTGGCGGCGTCGATAGCCATACTGGCCGCGCTGAACATGGCGAGCTTCTGGGTTTTTCTCGCTTGTCTCGCCCTGACCTTCAGTCTGTTTGGACTGATCGCCAGCAATTTCAATGCGCTATCGATGGAGCCGGTCGGGCGAGTCGCCGGATCGGCTTCTGCATTATTCGGTGCGATGACCGCGAGCGGCGGCGCGCTGCTCGGCGGCGTCATCGCGCGCGCCTATGATGGCACCGTACTCCCCTTCGCGGTGGGACTGACGTTGGCGGGCGCAGCGGCTTTAGCCTCGATAGTCTGGACCGAGCGCGGCCGGTTTGCCGCGGACACTTAGTGCAGGCGGAAGTGGACCGTGGCGCGGCCATAATCGACAGCCATCGCATGCGCTTTGGAAATCACGTCCATACCAAGCAATAGCGTGGGCCTATCGATCATCTCCCACAGCGCGAACACATGGAAGTCGCCGACATACACTGGGAGATTGTTAGCCTGCAGTTGACCGAGTGAGAGCTCGCGGATGAAGATCGCATCCTCAAGTAAGATGGTTTCGTTGGCGGTGGCCATGCGGCTTCGCCGCCCGAGATCGCGTCGTAGCCGCGCGTCGAGCGCGCGATAGAGCGCGGTGTTGGCGAGTGAAGTATCTGAGCCAGTGTCAATCAGCACATTTACGCGCACGCCATTGACGCGCCCAGGCACAACGATCAGATGCCCGAAGCGCAGCTCGCCGTGCAGCTCGGCCCAGCCGCGCAGCCGGCCGGCGCCGCGCGAGGGTTCGATCTCGATGCAGCGACGCTGAAAATCGAGCGTAAGCCGACGTCCGGCCATGCCGTCGACACCGAGCAACCCATGCTCGCCCGCCAGAACGGGGCCGCTGAGAATTGGCAATTGACCGGATGGCAGCGCCAGCTCGCCATAGTGCAGCGTACGGACATCGACCATGGGCGCCTGCGAAGCACCGTAAACGGAATGCACTTGGCCGGTGGCGCCGGCCGTGAGACCAAGCCGCTGCGCCAGACGCGATGATAACGCCGAACGGTTCGCGCCGGTGTCGATGATAAATCGGTAGGGGCCAGCGCCATTGACGCGGATGGGCGCGACGACGCGTCCGGTGCGGTCGGTTTCAGTCGGCCCCGCGGCTGCGGGCTCGACGAGTTCGGGAAACGCCTCCAGCTCAGGCGCGCGCCGGCAGTCGGCGGAGGCTTCCGCCGCGAACACCGCCACGCTCACGAGCGCGGCCGACAATCCGATGCGCACGATCACTTTAGGAGCATGACCTGCTTGCGCTCAGCTCGCCAGCATGTTGAGCGGTTTCACTTTCAACAGCCAATGATCATGCCCGCCCCTGGGCGATTGCTGGGGATGCGCGATCCGGTGCTCGGCGTACTGGCCAATCGGAAGTGGACCGTCGCATTGCCATAGTCGATGGCGATGGCCTCGGTTTGCATCAGCACGTCCATGCCAATCAGCAACGCCGGCGTATCAATGAGCTGCCACAGGCGGAAAATATGAAAATCGCCGACATAGGCGGAAACGTTTCGCACCTGCACTTCCCCCATCCTGAAGCGGGGAATAACCACGCGCGTATCGAGCACGACAGCTTCGCTCACAGAATAACCACGCGCGTTCTCAGCGCGCATGCGGTCGAAGCGAAGGTCCGGCGCGAGCTGCTCCAAGAACGCACGGTTGGCCAGCGTGGCATCCGATCCCGTGTCAACGAGAACATCGACACGCCGGCGCCCGACCCTGCCCTCGATCACGACAAGATGGCCGAAACGCAACTCGCCCTGAACGCTGGTCCAGCCGCGCCGCCACATCGGGGCGTCCGCCGGACCGATTTCGATACAACGGTGTTGGAAGTCCATGCGCAAACGCCGGCCGCGCATGCCGTCGACGCCAAGCAAACCATGCTCGCCCGCCAAAACGGGCCCTTGCACGACGGGCACGGCGCCCGCCCCCATTGGCGTCTCGCCGTACTCCAATGACTCCAACGTGACCAGAGGAGCGGTTGTGACGCCATGCACAGTGTGCAAGTCGCCCGTGCCTGAGGGCGTTAGGCCCAGCCGTTCCGCCAACGCATGCGATACTGCGGATCGGTTGGCGCCGGTATCTACTATGAAACGGAAAGGTCCGGCGCCGTTGACCGTCATCGGCGCAATCATGCGTCCGCCCCGGTCGCTTTCAACAGCTCCTGAATTTTCGTCGCCACTGGAAGCTGGCTGCAGACGAACGGCCTCGTCAGCGCCAAGACATTCTCCGGCGGCGGTAGATGCGGATGCGAGCCATAGCGCCACCGCGATGAGTCCTTGGCACATCCTCATCGTCACAGCTTGGGCGTTTCGTACCGATGCAGCCAGCAGAAACGGCTGTCCATTCGCTCACTTCTTTGCGAGCCCACACTGCTCGACGAACGCGCGCATCTGTGCGACGGATGGCGCATGATCGAAACCATTCAGCTCACGAGCGCCCACGACGGTTTCACTGTGCCGGCTTATTCGGCGCGTGCGCCGCACGACGCGATCGGCGGCGTTGTCGTAATCCAGGAAATTTTCGGCCTGACCGACCACGTCGCCGACATGTGCGCAGTCTTCGCAAGCGCGGGATACGCCGCCATCGCACCTGCACTGTTCGAGCGCATCGAGCCGAATTTTCACGCAAGTCTCGACGCAGCAGGTATCGACAAAGGCCGCGCCGCCGTCGCCGCTTCGCCATGGCCGCAAGTTGTCGCCGACGTACAGGCGGCGATCGAGGCGCTGCCGCAACCCCGCTATGTCACCGGATTCTGCTACGGCGGGGCTGTCGCCTGGATGGCGGCGGCGCGCTGCCGAGGACTCAAGGCGGCAGCGTGCTTTTATGGCCGCCTTATCGCGGACCTGCTTGGAGAAACACCAAGAGTCCCGGTCATGCTGCACTATGGCGCGCGCGATCCGAGCATACCGGTCGAGAATGTCGAACGAGTGCGTCTAGCGGCGCCCGACTCGCCACTCTATCTCTACGACGCCGGGCACGGCTTCTGCCGCGCTGGCAGCGACGATTTCGACCAGAGCGCGTGCGACCTCGCCCTTTCGCGCTCGACCGATTGGTTCGCGCGTTGGCGTTGAGGAGCACTGCATGGCCATCGATCACGTGTCCGTCGGCGTGACCAATATGAAGCGCGCGCAAGCGTTCTATGACGCCGCGCTGGCGCCCCTCGGCATGAGGGCTGTCTATCCAGTGGAAGTGCATGGCCAATTGGTCGGCGTCGGCTACGGCAGCGAGCCAGACAAGCCAAACTTCTGGATCCAGCTACCCATTAACGGCCAGCCCGCCAGCATGGGCAACGGCGTCCACGTCGCGTTCCGCGCTAAGTCGCGAGCCGCGGTCGACGCCTTTTACCTTGCCGCCTTGGAGCAAGGCGGTGTTGAAGACGGCAGGCCGGGTCTGCGCACCGAGTATCACCCCAGTTATTACGGCGCCTTCGTTCGCGACCCCGACGGCAACAAGATCGAAGCCGTTAGCCACGGCGCAGCGTAAGTCTAGCCCCCGGGCGGACGCACGATCGGCCGGCTTGGCGCATAAATGGCGGGAGGCTCCGGCGTGAGCCAAGCGTGATGCAAGGGCGCACCGGCGCCGCCCGCAAAACAATCCAACCGATCCGCGCTCCAGCTTACGCAGCTGACAAAACTCGGTGCGCCGGTCGAACCCTGCGGCAGGGCAACTTCCGTGATGCTGACCGGCTGGCCGAGCTGAAACATGCGGTGACGGAGTGTCGATCGTGCGGACGACACCGCACCCGGCGCGGGCGGACGCACAAGCAATTCGACGCAATCGATCCGCTGCGAACTGCGCACCACGCAATCCCAGTCGCTGCCCACGCTGAAATTTTCGCCGAGATCGGAAAGGCTCCAGTTGCCTTGACCGTTCCAACCCCAGCGCGCCAGGTAGGTCTGGCTTGAGCCGATACGCGGCGCGAAACAATGGATGCGATCGTCGACCGGCGAATTGAGATCGGGATCAAGCGAAACGTAGCATTTCGGACCCAAGTTCACGCCAGGCCCCTGCAAGGCGCCGCCCTGCATGTCGCGTGCATCGATGCCGGCGCCGGTAAACCGCAAGTGCCGCAACACATTTGCGGGCGTGACGATGATGCAGTTGATCTCGTTGCGGAACACGACACAGGATGGGTTCGTGCGCTGCTGCACTTGTGCGCCGCGTGAGATCCAGCCCGACCAGATGTCGCCGTTAAACGAATTGTGCCACAGCGCGCCATCGAGGCCCCGCGCCAGGCAGTCCAAGCGTTCGGCGCGGAGGCTGACGCAAGAGGCGTCGCTGGTCAGGTGGCCGGCCAGCGCCTGCCAGCCGGTCATGAACGAGCCGTGCATGGTGCGCAGAAACAGCGCCGGATCCGATCCGCTACGGACAAAGCAATCGATGTGATCGGCTGCATAGGACACGCATTCGGGCCGCGCTTCGAGATAATAAAGCTGCAGGCCGCCCATCGGCGTTGGACCGATCCAGCGTTGCCCGTCCCATCGTGTGCGGGTAACGGCGCCGCCGGTAGCTGAGCCGAAGCAATCGATGCGATTGGCTTGGGTGGCCACGCACCCCATGCAGCTGCCAGTATTTCCACCCAAACCCTCCCAGCCGCTCCAACGTTCCACCGTCAGAGGACGCAAGCGTTCTATGGTCTCGGGCCCTTGCGCCGAGGCGGGCGCGGCGGCCAACGCGAGCGCCATTAGGCAGATCCGCGAGCGAGCGCCCCTAGCCACGATAACGATCAATGAAACGAACACTACCAAAGCCACGAGCGTCATGAGACCCTCCCGCCTGCGCGCAAAAAGCAACGACAACGATCAGTAAGTTCGAAACTGCGCCGCGATGGGCCGCCGGCTCGTGCAGCGCCGGCCCCCACCCTCAGCTCGCGGTACTATGCACCGGCGCCGCGGCGGCGGCAATTGATCGGCGCGTTGCCTTGCCCGCCTCCCAACCCCCTGCTAGCACCTCCGGCCCATGCCTCAGGCCTCCCCCCTGCTTAACGTGATGATCGCCGCCGCACGCAAGACCGCGCGAGCCTTGGCGCGCGATTTCGGCGAGGTCGAAAACCTGCAGGTCTCACGCAAAGGGCCGAGCGACTTCGTCTCCGCGGCCGATCTCAAGGCCGAGAAAACTCTATTCGAGGAACTCTCCAAAGCCCGGCCTGGATACGGCTTCGTCATGGAGGAGCGCGGCGTCGTTGAGGGCACCGACAAGACCAATCGCTGGCTCGTCGACCCGCTCGACGGCACTACCAATTTCCTCCACGGCATTCCGCACTTCGCGATTTCCATAGCGCTCGAACGCGAAGGGGTGCTGACGGCGGGCGTTATCTACAACGTCGTGCGCGACGAACTCTTCTGGGCCGAGAAGGGCGCGGGCGCTTATCTCAACGATCGGCGCATTCGCGTGTCCGCCCGCAGCGACATGCGTGAAGCGCTGTTCGCTACTGGCACGCCATTCCATGGCAAGGGCGGGCATGACGTTTTCCTCGCTGAGGTCGAGCGTGTGATTGCCAAGACAGCGGGCGTGCGCCGCTGGGGCGCGGCTTCGCTCGACCTCGCCTATGTCGCCGCGGGCCGCTTCGACGGTTTTTGGGAGCGCGGCCTAAGCGTGTGGGATGTCGCCGCCGGCGCCGTCTTGGTGCGCGAAGCTGGCGGCGTCGTCACCGAGATCGACGGCGGCGACTTCATGAAGAGCGGCGCTATCCTAGCGTCAAACACGGCGCTGACACCGCAGCTTCGGCAAACGCTGCGCGGCGGTTGATCGCGCGCGCACTCTCGTGGAGAGTGCGGCGGCTCTCCCCGCTGGGGATGGCGGGAGGAAGAGCGTGACGCAGGAACCGTCAGCGGAACGCAAAATATCGGCATGGAAAGTCGCCGCATTCGCGGCGCCGGCCGCGCCGCTGCTGGCGCTCGGCCTGCCGACGATTATGTTCCTGCCGCAATATTATATCCGCGACCTGGGCATCGAAGCCGGTGCGATGATCTTCGTCGCCGCCCGCATCCTCGACGTGTTCATCGATCCGATGATCGGCGGCTGGCAGGACCGCACCGTGTCGAAGTGGGGCCGCCGCCGCTTCTGGCTCGCGATCTCGTGCCCTGTGCTCATGTTCTTCGTGTGGTGGGCCTTCCTCGGCCTTACGCCGACGTCCGGCATGATTGCGGCACTGGTCGCGGCGCTATCGCTTTTCTCCGCCTTTGCATCGATGATGATCGCACACCTGGGTTGGGCGGGCGAACTCATCCCCACCTATCACGGGCGCACCCGCGTGCTCGGCGTCGTTCAACTTGTCAGCCTGGTCGGGCAGGTAGGCGTGCTTGGCATTGCCGCTTACGTGCAGAGCCAGGGCGCAACCGGAGCGGACGTTGTCGCAGCGATGGGTTGGTTTCTGCTCATTGCGCTTCCCGTGACAACGGCCATCGCCCTCCTGCTGGTGCCCGAACGCCAGCTCCCGCCGCAAACGCATCTGAGCTTGGGGCCCGCCGTGCGCGCGGTTTGGCGAAACACGTTTGCGCGGCGCGTGCTTGCGGTGGACCTGCTGCTTGGCATCGCGCAAGGCGTAGCCGGCACGCTCTTTGTGTTCTACTTCGAGTTCGTGCTCGGATTCGAGCGCGAGTCTAACACTCTGCTGTTCGTGTACTTCATCGCCGGACTCGTGGGCGTTCCGGCGTGGATGTACGCCAGCCGCGCCTGGGGCAAGCACCGCGCTCTGCAAGGCGCCTTCGTTTGGACCGCCGCCACCACGCTGCTTATTCCACTAATGCCCGCCGGCAATTTTGGCGTGGTCGCCGTATTCATGGCGCTGGCCGGGCTTGCACAAGGCGGCGGCGTCTTGCTGACGCGCGCGCTCATGGCGGACGTCGTCGACGCCGACGAACTGGACACCGGCTCACGCCGATCGGGGCTCTATTTCGGACTGATGCTCACAACGTCTAAGATCGCCATCGTCGCCTGCCCGGCCGCCTGCTCCGCTCTTCAAGTTATCTCCTCTCAGCCGCCGCCCGGCGGACAAAACTCCGAGGCCATGCTGTTCGCGCTTGGCGCCATGTTCGTGCTCGGGCCAGTCGTCGCCGTCATGGCCGGGACATGGCTGCTGCAGAACTATCCATTGGACGAAAATGCGCAGGCGGCGCTTCACGCAGCGATCGAAGCGCGCCACGCGGCGAACAGCGAGAACACTTTGGGGCCGGTGATCAAGTATCGTTTCCACAGGCGGCCCGGTTCGCTCACTAATCTATGCAGCCACTCCAGCCCGAGTCCGCGCATCCATCGCGGCGCGCGCTCGGCGCGGCCGGAAAGAAAGTCGAGCGCGCCGCCCACGCACAGTCCGACACCTTTCGCTCCATGCTGGGCGATCGCGTAAGCGATCATTTCCTGCTGCGGAGCGCCGACACAAATGAAGGTGAATCGGGACGGTTGCGCCGCCGCAAACGCCGCCGCGCGCACAACAGCGCCCGGCTTGTGCTTCAAATTCATCGGCGGGCGATGCCAGCGCACGTCGGTCAGGCGGTAGCGCCGTTTCAGCTCGGCGATGCTGTCTTCGTCGCCGCCGATAATGGTAATTGGCTCGCGGCGGTCGATAACCTTGTCGAACAGTTGTTCGGTCAGGTCCGCGCCGGTAGCCACCGGCAGATCGAGCGCCGCGCGCGCGCCGAGGCTGCGCAGGATGCGGCTGTCGTTCAGCGTTAGCCACGCCCCCTCATAGAGCGCGCGCCTGCCCGGCTCGGCGGCAAGGCCCACGACATGATCGACGTTCGGGGTCACGACATATGCAAACGGAGCGTCGAGGCTCGCACGCGCCGCGACGGCGTCAGTCGCCGAGTCGAGCTCCATGCCGCTGAAGCGGAAACCCAAGAACTCAATAACGCCCATCGCAGGGGCGGCTTCGTCGAACGCCATCGCTGTTAACCCGAACGCGTCATTAACGCCGTTTGAGCGCTCTATGCAGAAAGCGGGCCGGATGGATCGCATCAAGGGCGGCCTGCGAGAGCGGCGGCGGTTCTCCGCAAATCTCCGACGCGATGCGTTCACCGAGCAAAGGCGCCAGCGTCAAGCCGCGCGCGCCGAGTCCGCCAATAACGTAAACGCCCGCATGCGCTGGCGGCGGCTTAGCCGTGAGGACCCGTCCACCGTGGGCGAGCGCCGCAAATTGCGCGCGCCACGCTTCGGCATCGGGCAGCAACCCGGCAACCGGCGCGCGGTCCGGTGTCGTTGCGCGCAAGGAGGCGCGCGACTGCAACTTCCGGAGATCGATCTGCGCGGCAACGTCCGGCGCCAGCTGCGCGAGCGCATTGACGTTTCGCGCGCGCGAGTCCGCGTTCGCGACGGCATCGTCCGCTGCGTACGCATCGTCGAATGTAGCTCCGAACAAGACCCCACCGCTGAACGGCGCCACATAAGAGCCCTGGGTCAGCGCGCGCGCCGGCGCCAGCCCGTCGCCCCATTCGATCTGCCCCCGCGAGAGTGTAATCGGCAAGAAATGAGCGGGCTCAAAACGCTTCAGCGCCGCGCCGCAAGCGAGCACGACGGCGTCGGCCTTCAGCAAGGCGCGGCCGTCTGGCGCACGGAGAATCAACCCATCGCTGGACCGCTCTAACGATTGCACGGGCGACTCGAATAAGATCCGTGTGTTTGAGAGCAACGCTTCGATGGCCGCCAACGGCCGCAGGACGCCGGCCCGTACGTGAAAGGCTGCGCCATCGGGCAAGGCTTGGAACCAATCTTGTGGCAAGGGCGGATCGCTGAGCAAATCGGCAAGCGCGGTCATGTCATCGCGCCGTTCCTCGACCCCGCATGCGTCAAATACGCTCGCGCCTAGTGCGTCGTA
>CALBSY010000059.1 GCA_937967725.1 uncultured Alphaproteobacteria bacterium
GCGCTGATCGGCATTGGCGCCAGCAACGCACGGGCCGAAGACGTCACTATCTCGTCCGCGACTACGACGCTGATCACGACTTCCGATCCTAATTCAGACCCGCCCGTGGAGGCTGGCAACGTAACCGTCGCATCCGGCGGCTCGATCACGGTTGGGGCCGGCGAAACCGCCGTAACAATGGACTCCAACAATAACGTCACCAACGCCGGCACGATCGGATCTCAGGACGCGAACAACAGCACCGGCATTCTCGTCACCGGTGGTCAGAGCGGTACGATTGCCAATAACGGGACCATCAGCCTTACCGAGAATTACACCCTCACTGACACCGATAGCGACGGCGACCTCGATGGGAGTTTTGCCGACCCCGCCAGCACCGGACGGTTCGGCATTTGGGTCGATGCTGGTGGTCTCACCGGAGACATCACCAGCAACGCAATCACAATTGAGGGCAACAATTCAGCCGGCATCCGTCTGGACGGTCTGTTGACGGGCGATCTCACCAGCACGGGCAGTGTCAGCATTGTTGGCGACAACTCGCACGCTTTTCTGATCAATGGCGGCCTGGCCGGCGGCATTGATGGTGACTTGATCGTCAGGGGAAACGTCACCGTCAGCGGTACTGACTCAACCGGCATCACCCTCAACGCCCCCATTATCAACGGCGAACTCAGCATCAACGGCGTTTGGACCGTTTCTGGTTTTCACGACATCAATCGTCCGTTTGATATCTCCAACCTTGATGCCGACGACCTGATGAACGGTGGTCCCGCCGTCGCTGTCCATTTCAGCGTTGACGGCGGCATCACCATAGAAGGCATCGGCGTTGAGGATGATCCCGATGACGATGGTGATGGAGAAACTGGCGACAACGATGACAACCTCACCGCGAACATTCGCGTGTTCGGCTCATCGCCCGCCGTATTGATCGCCGCCGATCCTGCCGCTGATATCGTGCTTGGCGCGACGGCCAGCGGTTTCGGCTTCCACAATCGGGGCGCGATTTTCGCCGATGGTGTATACGATGGGTTTGACGCCACTGCTTTGCGCATTGAGGGTCTGGGCGGGTCGACGGTTTTCACCAGCGGCGGCGTGCTCAACGACAATACGATTACGGCTTTAGGGCGCGAGGCCGACGCATACGCGGTTTACATTGGCCAGAACGTCAATGTGCCGACGCTGCTCAATCGTCAGACGATTACTGGCACGACGGCCTCCGAGGGAGCGCAGATTGCGTACGGCGTTTACATCGGCGCCGGCGCGAATCTGCCCACGGTCGACAACAGCGGGTCGATAAATGCGCGCGTCTTCGGCGAACTAGCCGATGCAACGGCACTTGTCGACGTGTCCGGCACACTGACCACGATCAACAATTCCGGCAGCATCTCCGCGCTTCTGATTCCGACGGACGACGATCTCACAGATCAAGTCGTGCCTGTGGCAACGGGCGCGGCGGTGGCAATCGATGTTTCGGCCAACACGACCGGTGTCACGCTGAACCAGATGGCGGCAACACCATTCACTGATGATGACGCGGAGGATGATGACGTTCTCAATCGTCCGGCGGTTGAGATTCAAGGAGATATCTTGTTCGGCACGGGCGCCGATACGATCAACCTGTTTGAAGGCTCTATCGTCGGCGACATCTCCTTCAACGATGGCGCGGATGTCTTCAACATCGACAACGGTGCGTCCTATTCCGGCATTCTGAGCGACAGCGACGGCGCACTCACCATCAATGTCGCCGACGGCGCGTTGAACTTGCTTGGCGGTCAACTCGATATCACCAGCGCGGTCTTCGGCGCGGATTCAACGCTGAGCGTACTGCTCTCGGAGACGCCGGCTGAAAGCACCCTGATCACGTCAAGCGGCGCCGTCACGTTCGCGCCGGGCGCCACTTTGCTGCCGGGCGTGCCGGCTGGGCTGCCGGTCTCAGATGTGATTACGTTTCTGACCGCCAATGGCGGGCTGTTTGGCGGCAGCAATGTCACCGGCGTCATTTCCGGTCCCGGCACGTCATATATCTACAATCTTGAGATTCTACTCGATGATCCGCTGGCGGCTGACGGCGCACCGAACTCGCTGGAGCTCGCGTTCGCGCTCAAGACGCCGACAGAACTGGGGCTGAACAACAACCAGGGCACGGCGTTCATGCCCATTATCGAAGCGCTGCGTCTCAACACGAACGCTTACCTCAACTGTTATTCATGATTTCATTGATGTATCCGTCTGGGCCCAGGAAATCGCCTACGGCCTTAATCGCGAACCCGCGACGGTCCAGGGACAAGAGTTTCGCGGGCACGGTTTCGGGCTTGCCGCCGGCATCGACGGACCGCTCGACAATGGCGCGCTGTTCGGCTTGTCGGCCTCGTTCATAACCTCGGAGGTCGAAGAGCCGGGCCGTCCTGAAGGCGAGATTTCCGCGTCTTTCGGCCAGGCCAACGCCTATTACGGCACAGCTTTAGGTCCGTTCGACCTCGATCTCGTCGGCGGTGTTGGCGCGGGCCGTTTGAGTTCGCGCCGTTTCGTAGAAATTGGCGACAGTTTCAACGCGCTCTCGGAAGCCGATTGGTGGGCCTTTGAAGGCCACGGGGCGGCGCGCGTCTCGTTGCCGTTTCGTCTATCGGATTGGATGATCGTGAGCCCGCAGGCGGCGGTGACTTACGTTGCGTTGAGCGAGCAGGGTTACACCGAAGAAGGCGGCGGCGACGCCATCGACTACGAAGTCGGCGATGCATTCTCGCAACGTCTGTGGGGCGATGTGGGGCTGGAATTTGCGGGTCAATTGCGTATGCGCGGGCGCACGATCATTTCGCCGCGGCTTTATGTGGGCTACCGCGCTAACTTGATCGAGGAGGAAGCTGAGCGCGACTTCCGCTTCGCCTCAGGCGGCGCCGAGTTCACGCTTGTGGACGAGCCCTATGGCGACGGCGGCGCCTTGGTCGGTCTCGGTGTTGACGCCACCAACGGCTATTCGACCTTCACGCTCGGCTACGAGGGCGAGTTTGGTGATCAAATTGAGCGCCACAGCCTCAACGCGTCGATCCGCTTCCGTTTCTGAAGTTAGGCGCTCGTCTGACCATAGAGGACGCTGACCGCTCGAAGGCCGACCCAGAGGAGCGCGCTCCACTTCGCTACGGTCAGGGCCAGTTGAAGCTTATGCTCGGGTCGAAGCGCGAACGCCGCACACACGCCCAGGGCGACTGCCGCGGAGGCGAGCCAGACGCTCATGAGCGGAATTCCGTTGCGCAACGCATGGGCGCAACGTGCTCTGCAACACGCGACCCGCAAATGACTGGTCTTCCGAAACTCTTGCTCGAGCTGCCGCACTCGGCCGGATTTCGTCGCAGTTTCTGGTGGGTGATACAGGATTCGAACCTGTGACCCGCTGATTAAGAGTCAGCTGCTCTACCAACTGAGCTAATCACCCAACGGCCTTGGAGCCGCGAAGCGCTTGCACATAGGGCGATTGGCGGGCGGCGTAAAGTGCGGCGCGGGCGCCCCGCCGCGAGAGGACTTGCCTCGGCGGTCCGCCCCGGCGAGGCTTTAGCGGCAACGGAGGAGGGCGCGGACTTGAACGGTTTTGCGTGGGCTTTAGCCGGCTTTGTCCTGATCCATATTGGCGCGTCCGCCACCGGACTGCGCGCGGCGCTGGTGCGTACAATCGGCGAGGGCCCGTACCGGGGCTTGTTCGCGCTGGCATCGTTAGCACTGCTGACGTGGATGATCGTGAGCTTCGGCGCCATGCGCGAGAACCCGTTCGATCCATTGAACGAGGCGCTGTGGCTGCCGCCGGATTGGCTGCGTTGGCCCGCCTACGCGCTGATCGTACTTGGACTAACCTTGGCGTTCGCCGGTTTGTTTACGCCGGGGCCAACGTTAGCGGGATATGAGGAACGCGGCCTCGCCGCGGAGCATCCGGCGCGCGGCGTGCTGCGCATCACGCGCCACCCGTTTCTATGGGGCGCTGCGCTCTGGGCCGTCGGACACTTACTGGTCAATGGCGAGCGTTTCGCGCTGATGCTGTTTGGCGCGCTGGGGTTGATGGTTGTTTTTGGCGCACGCTCAATTGACCGCAAGGGCCGCGCTCGCAATCCGGTAGCTTGGGCGCGCTTCGAGGATGTGACATCCAATGTGCCGTTCGCCGCCATCGCGCAGGGCCGCAACAGATTGGTCTTGGGCGAGATCGGATGGCGCGGCCTGATTGGGCTCGCCGTCACGATCGTGATCGCCCTTGCGCACCGCACGTTGTTCGGGGCGCCGGCTTTCTAAACCTCGCTTTAAGCCGGGAAGGTGAGAAGGGGGCATGCAGGTGCTCGACCGCGCTCATTTCGATCACATGACCGGCGCTGACCGGGCCTTGCAGCTCGAAGTGCTGGGTCTGTTTCGCACCCAAGTCGAGGGCTGGACCGTATCGATCGGCGCCGGCGCCGGCTGGCGTGAGGCCGTCCACACGCTCAAGGGCTCCGCCCGCGGCATTGGTCTGAATGCGCTGGCTGCGGCCTGCGAGTCTGCTGAAAGTGCTTCAGAAGCGGAGAGCGCGGCGGCGCTGGCGCGCGTGCGTGGCGCGCTCGCCGAGGCGGTTGCGGCGCTGGAACAATTCGCCGCTGACGCCGCCTGAGCTTTTCGGGCTAGCTTGGCGGTTATGGCCGCCGAAGTCTTCGCCCAACGCTTTCCAGTCGACGCCGTTGACATCGACGAACTCGGCCATGTCAATAACATCGTCTATCTTCGCTACGCCCAGGACATCGCCATCGCACACTGGCGCGCGCGCGCGTCGGCTGAGATGATTGAGAGTTACGTCTGGGTCGTGATGCGCCACGAAGTGGACTACCGCGCCGCGCTCATGCTGGGCGACGACGTGGAAGTGCGCACGTGGGTCGACGATGCGCCGAAAGGCGCCGCTTGGGCGCGCTTCGTTGAGATCCGGAAAGCAGGCGCGCCCAAACCTGCCGCGCAAATAAGATCCAACTGGGCGCTGCTCGATGCCAAGACGCGTCGCGTGAAACGCGTGCCGATGGAGATCGTCGAACGCTTTCTGGACTAGAACTGCGGGTGGTCGGGATCCGGCGCGGCGGGCTGGCCCACGCCGATGCGCATGAGATCGCGCACCTCACCAAGACGCTCGTGCGCTAGGAACGCCAGCATGAAGAGTTCGCATAGGAAGCGCCAATAAACGAGCGCCACCGCGCCCACAGCCGGGGCCGCCACCAGCTGCATCACGCCGCCGCCAATATTGCCGGCGAAGACGGCCGTCAGGCCAATCAGCATGGTGAAGCCTGTCATGACGACGATCACCGCCAAGCCAAAATAATAGACGAGCTTCACCAGCACCGGCCCCAGCAGGCGCTCAAAGCCAAAAAAACGTTGGAGAATGGATTGCATCGTATCGCTCCGCGAATCGCTGCGGATGATCAGAGCGTATAGCCGCCGTCGACTACAAGCGTCGCCCCTGTGATCGGCGATTGATCCGAGAGCAGCATGACGATCAGCCGGGCGATGTCGTCCGCACCTGCGTAGCGCGCCAGCGGGGTGGCCATCTGGGCGATGGCGTCAAAGGCGGCGCGTTCGCTGCCTTTCTCACGCGCGAGATCCTGGAACCACGGCATCGACGACCACATCGGCGTCTCTACCCCGCCAGGCGCGATGGCGTTGACGCGAATATTGTCCGGCGCGCCTTCCTTGGCTGCGACGCGCATCAATTGCAGCAGGCCCGCTTTCGAAGCGCCGTACGCCGCCACGCCGGGCTCGGCTTTCAACGCGGAAGCGGATGCGGTGACCACGACCGCGCCGCCCTTCAGGTTCTTGCGCATCAGCGGCATCACTGTGCGCAGCGTGAGGAACGCGCCGTCAAGGTTGGTCGACATCACGCGGCGCCAATCGACCAAGTCCGTTTCTGCGATGGGCGATGAGTGCGCGACCCCCGCGTTCACCACCGCCCAGTCCAGCCGCCCATATTGTGCGGCGATAAACTCAGCGGCGTGCCGCCAACGGTCCTGGTCGGCGACGTCGAATGCCAGCGTTGACACCCGCTCGGGCGAGGCGTTGTGCGCTTCCAGATCGTTGGCAACCGCGGCCAGATCTTCCTCGCTGCTGTCGACCAGGATGAGCCCGCCGTCCGAGCGGCGCGCGATGTCGCGCGCGCAAGCTGCCCCGATGCCGGAGCCGGCGCCGGTGATGATGGCGACTGCATCGAGACGTTCCGCATCCATGGTTGGTCCTTAGGCCGGACCTGGCGGGCATTTCAACGGGGAATTCAGCGTCGCCACACGCGCTGGCGCGCGCTATATCGCACTCGATGACTCGCTTCGCTCTGCAGTTCGGTAACACCCAGCCAGGCCTTACTTACCTTGAGCGCATGAGCGCTTATGGCATCTGCGCGCGCGGTGAAACCAGTATCGCTATCGCCCAGATCGGCAAGGCCGCGCCTTTCGAATACGATCTTCCGGGCGGCGGCGTGGAATCGGATGAGGACGAGGCCGCCGCGCTGATGCGCGAGTTTTTGGAAGAAACTGGGCTCACGGTTTGGCCTACGCGAGTTCTCGGCCGCGCTGGGCAGTTCTGGGTCAACAAGGGAGAGCCGCGCAACTCACTCTCCACGTTTTACGAGGTGGAATTGTCTGCCGCCGATAGCGCGCCGAGCGAGCCGGACCACACGCTGATTTGGATGTCGCCAAATGAGGCGCTGGTGCGCATGCGGCACGAGGCGCACGCCTGGGCGATTCTGCATTTTCTGCGCAGACGCCGCGGACCAGGTTGATTATTGCTCTTCGCTCTGCCCTCGGAGATTGGGCAACGGCGGTATGAACTCGGCGACCCGCTCCAGCAGCGTTTGATCGCGCAATTCGGGGGTCGTGACCTCGGGCACTTGAGCAAGTGGAACTGCCGGCTCCCAAGCAATCGGCTCGACTTCGGGCGCTGGCCTGAACCGCAGAACTTGCTCCTCGAGCGATGCGGGCTCAAGCGCCACGAGCGGACCGCCCAGACCATCATCCGTATCCAACGCAGCCATCTGCTCCTGCATAGGCTCGGGAGTGATGTCTTCCACGGCGTTGACTCGCACCACCAGCGCTCCAACCACCGCCGCCGCCACGCCGAGCGTAAAGGCCGCAACCGCTTCGCGTGGCGGGCCTTTCGGCGGATTGAGCACGTCGCGCACAGTGCGCAAACGTTCGTTCAACGCATTCCAAGCGCGACCGCCGCGTTCGCCGCGCCATTGCGCAAATTCTATCACTGGCGCTTTGCGCTTTATTGTTGGCCAGCCGCTGGTGCGCGCAAGCTCGATCAGCCGCACCGCATCGATGCTTCGCGCCCATTCGAGCATGTAAGTTTGGCTGCGTGCGTCCGGCGACCAGATCAAGATCACCGCATCGCGCGCGTTGCGTGCGTCTTCAAGCGCCGCCATCGCTTGGCGCCCAAACGTCAGCTGCACACGGTGCTGCTCCGCTTCAAGCAAGCGCGTCAGCGTTTCCGCCACTTTCAGCGCGTCGTGGGTGCAGATGATGCGTATGTCGATCATGAGATGGGGGCCGATCGGAGGTCAAACGCAGGTCTAACACAGGGCGTCGGCGGCGCTACACGGTCGCCCGGCACGCTGCTGTGCATAAGTGAAAAGCTCGGCCGTCCCATGGCGCATTTGGCGCGGTGACCAAGCGGCGAACCGCGGACGCCGCCTATCGCAAAATCCCCCGTCGCGAGCATTACCGAGACGCAATCTTTGTTGTGTATAGCTGCGGACCTCCTATTCTGGCGGCGCTGCGCGTGACGGGCCATGGCCCGCTGGGGGAAACCGCGCGCGAGGGAAGGGGAGATCATCATGGATATGGCCACTATCCTGCCGTGGGTTGTGCTCGCTGTCGGCGGCGCCATCGGCGGCAACGTGCTTGGTGCTTTGACGCGCGGCGGCGGCGGCGTTGCCGGCCGCACCATAATCGGCGCCATTGGCGGCGCGGCCGCGGGCTATGCCGCAGGCAACGTACAAGCTGTCAGCGACATTGCCGCCAATTGGAGCGGGCTGATTGATGGCGCAAACGGGGTCCATCTCGCCAATCTGATTACTGGTCTGATCGGCGGCGCAGTTTTAGGGCTCGTTGGCGGACTGCTGATCCGTTCGCGCGGCTAGAGATCGCGCCACAACAGCGATAGGAACTGTGCGTCGGACCAGCCGGCGTCATCGTCGCTGCGCGCTTGGCGCACGGCGATGAGTCCTTGTGTCGGCGACAAGTAAAGTCTTTGTCCGCCCGCGCCAGCCGCCATGGCAAGATCCATCGGCGCTGGCGAGGAAGCGCGCCAAAGATCACTGTCCACGCTGAGCGGCTCGCGGTTTCGTCCGGCGGCGGCGAGCCAAAGACCGAAGCCCGCGCGCGCTTCGGCAAACGAGCCGCGAACAGCTTCGCGTAGCGCGCCGTCGTCGGCGAGCTGCCGGGCGCGCCACACGCCTGCGCGGCGGATAAGTTCGCCTGCCTGCGCCCAACCGCGAGCTGATACCGCCGCGCCCGTGTCAAAACGCGGCGCGCCGTCTTGGCCGCGCGCCCAGCCGATCGGCACGCAGCCAATGGGCGCCAGCGTGCGCATGGTGAGATAGCGTGCAGCATCCGGTTCGCGGTTGGACTCCGTCAGCTTTCGTCGAGCCAGCTCCACGAACACAAGGTAAGCCGCTTCATCGTCGATGAATCGAACGCCGGGTGGGTCCTGCGGTTCGGCCGCTATCGCGGCTGCGAGATCGCGCGATCCGCTGCGCCCGAAGCCGATGCCGCTCGTGCCGTTCAGGAGCGCTCGGACCGAAATCGTACTCTTGTAGGGATGGGCGCCCCAATCGCCGATCGTCATCGCTACCGGATCGTCGAGACTGAGGAGGCGGTCCTCGACCATCGATGCGGCCAGCAGTGGTGCGAATGCGCGTGTGCCGGCGCCGACCGGCCAGCGCGCATCAGCCGGTCCGCCAGGATAATCTTCCGCCAACACGACGCCGTGGCGCACCACTAGAAAGCTCGCGCCATTGCGTTCCGCGCTGTAGCGCGCGGCCGCGGCGAAGCGCCCCGTCGGCTGAGCGCGTGCGGTCGGCGCCGTAGACGCGCTGACTACGCTGCAGGCGGCTGCTGCCGCTAAGAAAGCGCGGCGATCCATGCGACTCCCCGTGCATATTGTCACCGAAGGGAACCGAGCTCGCAAGGCGTGCGTACCAAAGCCAGATGCGTACCTTGATACTCCTCGCCGCAGCGCTGCTGGCGGCCTGTTCCCCACAACCTGTGTATCGCCAAAGCGAGGCGCCTCTGCCGGTCGCGTATATCGATATTGAGCGGTACTTGGGGCTTTGGCACGAGCAAGCGCGGTTACCCAATAGTTTCGAACGAGGTTGTCAGGATGTGACCGCCGAATATGGGCGGCGCGATGATGGCTTGATCTCCGTGACCAACACGTGCGTTGAAGCACACGGGCGCATCCGCGTCGCTAAAGGGCGCGCACGTCCGGTCGGGGAAGCTGGCGAGGGTAAGCTCGAAGTGAGCTTCTTCGGGCCGTTCTGGGCCGACTACTGGGTGCTTGATCGGGACGAAAATTATGATTGGGCTATCGTCGGCGAACCGGAAGGCAAGTACCTTTGGGTGCTGACGCGCGATGAATTTCTGACCCCGGAGCGCCGGGCCGCGTTTGAGCAGCGCGTCAGCGAGATCATGAAGCGTGATGGCAATAGCAAAACCGAT
>CALBSY010000060.1 GCA_937967725.1 uncultured Alphaproteobacteria bacterium
GGTTTCGACTCCCGTACAGGCGGTGAATATCAACAGGCCGGCAAGGACAGCACTGCGCATCGCGACGAAATCCCCTTTTACGATAGGCCAATATGGTGCTCAGCGCGGTCTCGGCCAGGCCCGTTTTTCGCTCGCTCCCGCCATTTGCCCGCGTTACCATCACGGTGCGCTGCCGGAGGGGACGCTTGGCGGACGTTTTTATCTCCTACTCGCGGCTCGATCACGACCGCGTGCAGCCGATCGCTGATCGGCTGACCTCGCTCGGCTATTCCATCTGGTGGGACAAACATCTGCGCGCTGGGCAAGTGTTCGTCGACGAGATCGAACGTCAACTCGACGCATCCTGCGCCGTGCTGACGGCCTGGAGCCATAATGCGCGCAACTCGACATGGGTGTACGCGGAATCGAGCCGCGGCCTCGACGCGCGCAAGTTTCTGCAGCTGAAGCTCGACAACGTTCAGCTGCCGCTGCCGTTCGATGCATTGCAAGCCGCCGACATGAGCGGCGCAGGACAGTGGGGTCCGCTTGAGGACTCGCTTACAAGGCTGGTGCGCAACGGTCAGGCGCCGGAGCCCGCTCGGCGCATACCAGGCGTCGGCCCGCTGGCGACGCCGCCACCCGCTGGATCGCCGAAACTGATCACCGCAGCCACAACAGCTACGCTGGCCGCCTACTCCGGCGCTGTGTCGGCCACGTACAATGGCGTGATGTCGCCGGAGCAATTGCAGATCGCGCTTGTCGGCATGATGGGTGTCGCTGGCGCATGCGCCGCGCTTTCAGCGCACCGCTTGTTCGCTGTCACGCGCGCGGGGGGTTAAGTCATGGCCGGGTCAATGCTTCGCTCATTCGTTAGCGGCACACGCCAGGTGCTCAGCGCTCAGCTCTTCGTCAGCATCGGCGCTGTAGCGTTGGCAGGCTGGACACTGGGCGTACCCAACGAACTGGTCCGCGAACGCGCCCGCTTGCGCGAGCGTGTGATTCAGCTCGAAGAAGACATGGGTTCGCGCGGCATCGTCGTGCCCGAAACGCCCACGGTGGTCGACACGGCCCCGCCGCCGGCGGAGGATGTGTATCCCGGAGAAGTTGGGCTCGACGAAGAAGCGGCGCCTGAGCAAGCGCCCGAGCAACGAGAGCCTCAAGCCGGCGGCGCCGACGTCGAACCTGGGCAGACGCGACCGACGCCGCCGCGCGCTGACGACCGCAGTTTCAATCCGGGGCAAATCTTCTCGGAATTGTTCACACCCGCGCCACCGATGCGCACCGTGGTGCTCCACGTCCGCAATGATAACGATGCCGCTTATGCGCGCCGGCTTGGCGATCAGCTGGCTGCTAGCGCTCAGGTACGCGTCATAATCCATGTGCTGTCGCCGCGCACCCAACAGCAATCTGGTTACGCCTATTTCGATGGCCGGCAGAGCCAAGCCGCAGCGCGCCTTGTCGCCGCCTTCAACGACATCGCACGCGAAAATCAGATCGCGCCCTGGTCCGCGCAGCTGCGCGGCACCGCGTTGCCAGCGCAGGGCGAGTACACCGCGGACAGGCTGGACATCGTGCTACCGCCATTGACGCAGAATCCAACGCTGCGCATCGATCCGCGCGCGCTGGAGATGCGCCGGGTCGACCCACAACCACAGCAAACGACGCCGCCGATCCGCTAAGGCGCGAGAGAGCGCGGGTGAGCTGCCTTGCTTCCGCCCCGGAACGGCGCGACAAGCCGCGACGATGACCGCCATCGCTCACGCAGCCGATTTCGACTGGGAGCCGACGCGCGCGCTTACCCTAAAGCGGGCGCGGCGGCGCTCACGGCTGATCGCGGCGTTGCGGCGCTTCTTCGTGGCTGGCGCGGGCGCTTCGTTCGCCGCGGTGTTCGTATTCATGGCGCTCTACGCCATCGAGGGCGGATTCAACGCCGCCGAGTACGGCGCTTCGGAGCCGCTGCGCATGCTCAATCCCCGGTTCATCGGCCGCACCGACAGAGGCGGCCCCTACCAGCTTTCCGCGGAGATGGCCGAGCGGCCCCGGGGCGAGAACCAGCCAATCGAGCTGATCGCGCCGGTCTATAGGACCGAGGCCGGGACCATTATGCTCGCCCCGCGCGGGCTCTATGACGAGCAGGCCCAAACCGTGATTTTCGACGGCGAGGTGCTGTTTTCCGACCGGGGCGGCAACCGGTTCACTACCCCCAACATGATCGTGGACCTGGATCAGGGCACGCTGACCGGCCGCGGCGGGGTCGTCGGCGCCGGGCCCCTTGGCGTGCTCCAGGCCGAAAGTTATGAATTGCGGGACAGCGACCGGGCCTTGGTGCTTCGGGGCGGCGTCCGGGGCCAGATTCCGGATCGCGATCAACAGAATGGGGAGACGCCATGAGGCCCGCAGCCTTCACACTCGCCGCAGGCGCCTTCCTCGCGGCCACGCTTGCCGGGCCGACGGCGCATGCGCAACTTTCGGAGGGCGGCGGTCCCGTTTCCTACTCTGCGGACAACCTCGAATATTTCGACGGCGAACGCCGGCTGGTTTTGGTGGGGGATGTCGACATCGTCCAGAACGACGCCCGCCTACGCGCCGACCGCATAACGCTCTTCTTTAGCGCCTCCACCGGCGGCGAGCAGACCCAAGGCTTGGCCTCCGGCGATATCGAACGGATGATTGCGGAGGGGGAAGTCTACTACGTCCGCCCGACCCAGTCGGCGCGCGGCAATCGGGCGGTTTATGACGTACGTCAGGACAGCGTGACCTTTTCGGGTAACGTCGTGGTTGCGTCCGAAGAAAACGTCATCCGCGGCGAGACCATGGTGCTGAACATTTCGAACCGCCGCACCGTGATCCGCCCCGATAGCAGCGGGCGTGTGCGTGGCGTGTTCGTGCCCAGTGAGCGGCAAGGGCAAAATTCGGGCCAAAGCAACCAGTGAGGGCCCGAGGTTCACGAAATCTTAGCCGCGGCAGGTGGATATGAGCCCTGAGGGCGCTGCAAGCCGTTCGGCCAAGGCCAAGACCGCTCAAGGCGGTTTGGGCGCGGTCTCGATCGGGAAATCCTATCGCGGCCGCAATGTGGTGAAGGATGTTTCGCTCTTCCTGAACCGCGGCGAAGTCGTCGGTCTGTTGGGCCCCAACGGAGCAGGTAAAACCACCTGCTTCTACATGATCACGGGGCTCGTACGCGTGGACCAGGGGCAAATATTGTTGGACGGCCAGGACGTCACAACGCTGCCCATGTATCAGCGCGCAAGGCTCGGCGTCGGCTACCTGCCGCAAGAGCCGTCGATCTTCCGTGGTTTAACCGTCGAACAGAACGTGATGTCGATCGTCGAGCTGACCGAGCGCAATCGCTCGAAGCGGCGCGAGATCGTCAACGGGCTGCTCGCCGAACTGCGCGTCGATCATCTCAAGGACGCGCCGGCCTCCGCCCTCTCGGGTGGCGAGCGGCGCCGGGTCGAAATCGCGCGGGCCTTGGCGACACGTCCGTCGTTCATGCTGCTCGACGAGCCTTTCGCAGGCATCGACCCGCTCGCCATCAACGACATCCGGGAGCTTGTGCTGTTCTTGAAGAACCGCGGTCTCGGGATTCTGATCACCGACCACAATGTGCGCGAAACGCTGCAGATCGTGGACCGGGCTTCGATCATGTTCGACGGTGAAGTGATGTTCGAAGGCACGCCCTCCGAAGTGATGGCGTCCGATGTCGTGCGCGAAAGGTATCTCGGCAAAGATTACCACTAGCATCGGGGGCCGCGATGGCGATGACCCCCCGCTTGGAGCTGCGCCAGGGACAGGCCCTGGTGATGACGCCGCAACTGCAGCAGGCGATCAAACTGCTGCAGCTCTCGAATATCGAGCTACAGGAATTTGTCGAAGCCGAGCTCGAACGCAATCCGCTGCTCGAGCGCGAAGAGAACCAGGCCGAGCCGCCCAAACCCGAGAAGACAAAGGAAGGCGAAGCGCTCGATTTCGACGCCGCCACCACGAACGAACCCGAGCTTGACGTGAGTGTCGCCGACATGGCGCCCGATCTGAGCCAATCGGAACTGGCTGAAGCCGGCGCGGCGCCGATGACAGATTGGTCGAAGGCCTCATCCGGCAAAAGCTTCGACGATCTGCCGGGTGTGGAGGAGACGCTCGCCAGCGAACGCACGCTCGCCGAGCATCTCGACGCGCAGCTCACCGAAGCAGGCCTATCCCCAGTCGAACGCATGATCGGCCGCGTGCTGATCGATGCGGTGGACGATTGGGGCTATCTGCGCGCCGACCTGTTGGAGATCGCCGGCCGTATTGGCGCGCCCTACCCCCAAGTCCAACGCGTGCTGGCAATCATGCAGGGCTTCGAACCCACCGGCGTGATGGCGCGCGACATCCCCGAATGCCTGGCGCTGCAGCTGAGGGAGCGCGGCCGCTTCGATCCCGCCATGGAGAAGCTGCTGGGCCATCTCGATTTGCTGGCCAAGGGGCACATGGATCGGCTGCTGACGTTGTGCGGCGTTGACCGCGAAGACCTTGCCGAAATGATCGCCGAGGTGCGTGCGCTAACCCCCAAGCCGGGCGCCGGCTTTGGCGAGGGCGCAGTTCAATCAGTCGCGCCCGACGTCTACGTGAAGCAGGCGCCGGACGGCACGTGGATGGTCGAACTCAACTCCGACACCATGCCGCGCGTGCTGATGAACCAGCGCTATTATGCGACGGTGTCAAAGACCGCGAAACGCGAAGAGGATAAGACTTTCCTCTCAGAATGCGCGGCTAATGCATCATGGCTGGTCAAGAGTCTCGACCAGCGTGCGCGCACGATCCTGAAGGTGTCGCGAGAAATAGTGCGTCAACAGGACAGCTTCTTCGCACACGGGGTGGCGCATCTGCGGCCGTTGAACCTAAAGACCGTGGCGACGGCGATAGAGATGCACGAATCGACGGTGAGCCGCGTCACCTCAAATAAGTACCTCTCCTGCGCCCGTGGCGTGTTTGAGTTGAAGTACTTCTTCACGGCGTCCATTGCTCACGCCGATGGCGGCGAAGCGCACTCGGCCGAAGCCGTGCGCCATCAGATCAAAGGACTCATTGATCACGAAACGCCCGACGAAATTCTCAGCGATGACCGGATCGTGGAAATCCTGATGGAACGTGGCATCGACATCGCCCGCCGCACGGTGGCGAAGTATCGTGAGAGCCTGCGCATCCCAAGCAGCGTCGAACGCAAGCGCAGACTGGCTCACGGGCTTTAGCCCTAGAACCAACCCTCAGCGAACGCAGCGCGCGTCCGCTGTCTTTCGTCGCAGATTGCTTGCCTGGCTGCCGGTGAACGCGACAGAGAAGCGCCATGAGACACGCCATTCTTGTCGCCGCGCTCCTGAGCGCTGCATGCGCTACGGCGCCGGCGAGCGCCCAAGTGCAATGCCAGCCAGCGGGTCTCAACCGAGGCCAACTGGATGCGCTCAAGACGGCGGAGTGGGTCATGCCCGACGACGCACAGCGCAATGCGCTGGCACTAGGGCTGACGGCGTGTCTATCCAGTCCCGATCCGACCCTGCGCGACGGGATCGCGTTCGAGGCGCTCTCGCATTGGCTGCGCGCGCGCCAACTCAGCGTTGAGACGATGCGTGCGCTGGCAGACGATCTGCAGGCGCGCCTGGTCGCCGACGATCCAGCTGGATTCGAACAGCCGTTCGCGGCGCTGGTGTTGTCGGAAGTCGCGCGCGCGGATCGGATCGAAGCCTATATGAGCAACGAGCGGCGCGGCATGCTTCTGGATGCGTCGGTCGACTACTTTACCAGCGTGCGTGACTATCGCGGGTTCGATCAGCGCGAAGGCTGGCGTCACGGCGTGGCGCACGGCGCCGATCTGATGCTGCAGCTCGCGCTCAATCCGGCCTTCGGTAAACCGGAACTGGAGCGCATCCGCGACGCGCTGGCGACACAGGTGGCGCCGTCGGATCATTTCTATGTGTATGGCGAATCGGAACGCACCGCGCGGCCTGTCATTTTCATGGCCCAGCGCGGGCTGATCAGCGAAGAAGAATGGACGCAATGGTTCGCGCAATTTCGCGTTACCGGCGACAGCCCGTACATGTCGCAAGCGGGATTAGCGTCGATCCATAACTTGAAGGCGTTCCTGCAAACGGTCTGGCTCAATGCTCGTCTCAGCCAGAACACCGCCGACGATACGCTGCTGCCCGGCGCCGAAGCGGCGATCCGCGCGCTGCCTTAACTGCGCTTGGTGCGCAACAGCATGAACTGCCCCACAAGCACCAACACAACGCCGCCAAGCGCCAGCAGACCCCAGCTCTTGTCTTCGAAAAGGCTGGAAACAGTCATCGCCACCAAGGGCGCGAGCGCTGCGATGTAGGACGCTGTCGAATAGCCGCGCCGGCGCGCGAGGCCGTAATAAAGCACGAACGCGATCACCGAGCCGTTGAGCGCGAGGTGCAACAGGGACAACGAATAACTCCAGGTCGCTTCGAACGCCCAAGTCTTGCCGGTAACAAGCGCCGAGAGCGCCAGCAGTCCTGCGCCATAAGCCATGGCCCACGCCGTGGCCGGCGCCACGGGGGCGCCCGCAAGCTCACCGCGGCGCGCGAACACGTTGCCGACGACGGCCGCTGTAACCCCCATCAGCGTGAGGCCGATGCCGGTCATAGCGCGGACGTCGAAATTCGCGGCGGCTATTTCTTCCCATGAAAGCAGCGCGATGCCGACGATGCCAAGGCTGGCGGCGGCCCAGGCCAGCGCGGGCGCGCGCTGGCCAAACGCGATGCGAAATCCGATCAGGTTCACGAACGCCATCGCCGCGAACACAACGGCGACGACAGCGGAAGTCACACGCTCTTCGGCCCAATAAACCAGGACGTAGTCGATGGCGAAGGTGAAGAGGCCGACGCCGAATGCGGACACGTGCTGCGCGCGCGTTAGAGAAATACGCTCACGGCGCAACCCACACCACGCGAACAGCAGCGCCGCCGCCAGCGCGAAACGATAGGTGACCGAGACGACCGGATCGACGACGCCAAGCTGGTGCGTGATGGCGTACCAAGTCGTGCCCCACGCCAAGGTGCACACGGCGATGGAAACGAAATCGAGCCATTGTGCAGACCGTGCCTGCGCGGCCGAATCAGGCTGTGCGGCCGTTTCCTCCGCGCTCATGGCTCATCCCCTTCGTTCGCCAGATAAGCGCTCCGCCGCCGCGCTCAAAGGCGCCTGCTCGCAAATGCGGCGAATGGCAGTTTTGCGGCGCCCTTTCGCAGGCTCGCCGCGTTGACCCCTCATGCCCCCGGGCCTACCTTCAACTCAGGCATCGGGACGTCCCAGGGGGCGGGACCGGGCCCGAGAGCCCTCCGCGCGTTCGCGCCAAAATCTAGGAGGCTCCTTCATGCGCATACAAGTCGCCGGACGGCAGATGGAAGTCGGCGAAGCGCTTAGAACTCGAATCGAGGACGAACTCTCCACAGGCGTCGGCAAGTACTTCAATCGTGCGACGGACGCCGTTGTCACAGTCGGAAAAAACGGCGGCACGGGCATCGAAGTGGACTGCACCGTGCACTTATCCTCAGGCATTTCCTTACAAGCCGAAGGGCATGGCGGCGATGCGCACAGCGCGTTCGGCGATGCGCTGAGCAAGCTGGAAAAGCGGGTGCGGCGCTACAAGCGGCGGCTAAAGAATCATCATGCCGACAACAAATCCCCCCTTCCCGCGGAGGACGCCGCGGCCTATGTGCTCGCGCCATTGCAGGAGGAGAGCGAGGACGAGAACGACAGCGCGCCGAACGGCGATGCCGCCCCGCTGGTGATTGCCGAGACGACCGTGCCAGTTCGGACCATGACCGTCTCCACCGCGGTGATGCAGCTCGACCTTTCGGAGACGCCGGTTGTGCTGTTCAGGAACGCCGCTACCGGCGCGCTGAACCTGGTGTACCGGCGCAAGGACGGAAATATCGGCTGGGTCGATCCCGAACGGGCGCGGCCGGCCTGAGGAACGTAAACCAAAAGTCAGCGTTGGCGCCGCTCATGCTGTGGAGCGGCGCAGACGGGGTGCGGATGAACGATTTAGGTGACCTGGTCGCGCCGGAGGCGATTCTGCCGCGTTTGGCGGCGACATCGCGCAGGCAAGCGTTGCAAGCGATGACGGATGCGCTGGCGAAATCCGCTGGCGTGGACGCGCGCGCGGCGTTCGACGCTATCCTCATGCGTGAGCGGCTCTCCGGCACCGGCATGGGCGAAGGCGTGGCTATTCCACATGCGCCCGTGGCCGGCATCGCGCGCCCGATCGGAGCGTTCGCGCGGTTGGAAACGCCGCAGGATTTTGACGCCTTCGACACCCGGCCCGCCGATCTCGTGTTCATGCTGTTGGCGCCCCCGGACAAGGGCGCCGATCACTTGAAGGCGCTGGCGCGCGTCTCGCGCTTCCTGCGCCGTGCCGACATGCGCGAGAAGCTGCGCGCCGCGCGCGGCGCCGACGATCTCTACGCGCTGATCACCAGCGCCGCGCACAGCGACGCAGCCTGAGGCGCGTCAATGACCGCCTGGGATAGGCTGTTCTCCTACTTCCCGCTGCTGATGACGGCGGCTTCGTTCACAGCGCTCGGCATGTTCGCCGCGTGGCCGTCAGGCTGGACGGTGTTTCTGCTGCTGTTGGTGATCTACGGGCTGCCGCCGATGGTGCTGCGCATCATGTTCCGCTGGGCGCCGCTCGAACAAGGCATCGCTTGCATCGACGGCCGCAAGTTCTGCCCATGGCTGGCGGCGCACCACGTCCAGGCGTTCTACGACGCGCTGCCTTATCTGGAATCGCTGCTGCGCGTGATCCCGGGTTTCTATTCGATGTGGCTCAGGATGTGGGGCTCGCGGGTGGGCTACGGCGTCGAATGGCCGGTGCGCATGGATGTGCTCGACCGCAATCTGATGGACATCGGCAACCGCGTCGTCTTCTCGCGCGAAGTCGAACTCGCTGCGCACGTGCGCAAGAAAACCGAGGGCAGCGCCTCGCGCGTGCTGGTGCGTCAGGTGCGCATCGGCAGCTACGCGTTCATCGGCGCGGGCGCGCGCATCGGCCCCGGCGCGAACGTACCGTCGAACGCCAGCGTGCCGGCGCTTGCGGTTGTGGACGTCAACGAAAGCTTCGGCGACGCCAAGCGGCACCCGGAGCGCGAAGAAGCGGAGTTCGCGCTGAGTTAGGCGGCGTCCGCCTCCAGTTTCGCCAGCAGCACGCCCTCGCTCACCTGCGCGCCCGGTTTGGCGTTGAGTTCGGCGAGCTTGCCGTCGAACGGCGCAGTGAGCGTGTGCTCCATCTTCATCGCTTCGAGCACGAGAATGGGATCGCCTTTCTTCAACTTCGCGCCGGCCTTCGCCGCGACGGAGACGATCTTGCCCGGCATGGGTGAGAGGATCGCGCCATCGCCGGACGCGGCTTCGCCTTCGGCGCGCTCGCCGGTGTCGAGCGTGAATTCGTAGGCCTCGCCGCGTTCGAAGACGATTGCGACATCCCCTTGCCTATAAGGCCACGTCAGTACGCTATGATCATCTAGCGCTACTTCGACGCGTTCACCGCGATACCGCAGCGCCACGAGTGGCGTACGAGCTGGTTGATTGAGCTTGAACCCATGCAGTGATGCCCACGGCGAACTCCTAGCCCGTGGCGAAGTCGGACGTAAGCCTGGAAAAGCATGGTCTCGGCTAAATCGATTTGCCGCTGTCGCGAGGATAGCAGCGCTCGGCGGGGGAACTTTCATAAGCTCCTCGCCACAGCGTTGGATCAAACCTGTGTCGATTGTACCTGCCTTAAAGTCGGGGTTTGCGAGACAGCGGCCGATGAAGCCAGCGTTCGTCTTGACCGGCCATGCACCAACATCGCGCCACTCGCGCTCAAGCGCGGCGATGGCGTCCTCACGCGATGCAGCTTTCATAATAATCTTCGCGATCATTGGGTCATAGAATGCGGTGACCTCATCTCCTTGCTCAACGGCAGAATCTACCCGTGAAGCATTGTCGTCATTTTCCGGCAGCAAGAGCAGTTTGAGCTTTCCCGTGCTCGGCAGAAAACCCGCCTCAACATTCTCCGCATACAGCCGCGCTTCTATTGCGTGGCCGCTGATGGCGAGTTCGCTTTGCTTCAGCGGCAGCTTTTCGCCGCTGGCGACGCGCAGTTGCCATTCGACCAAGTCCTGGCCGGTGATCTCTTCCGTCACCGGGTGCTCCACTTGGAGCCGCGTGTTCATTTCCATGAACCAGATGCGGTCGCCGCGCAGGCCTTCGCTTGCGTCGGCGATGAACTCGACCGTGCCGGCGCCGACATAGTTCACGGCTTTCGCCGCCAGCACTGCCGCATCGGTGACGGCCTTGCGCGCTTCGTCGCTCATGCCCGGCGCGGGCGCTTCTTCGATCACCTTCTGGTGGCGGCGTTGCAGCGAACAATCGCGCTCAAACAAATGCACGACGTTGCCATGCGTATCACCGAACACCTGCACCTCGATGTGGCGCGGGCGTTGCACATACATTTCCAGCAACACGCGATCGTCGCCGAACGCCGCCACGGCTTCGCGCTTGGCGGACGCGAGCGCAGCTTTGAACTCCGCCTTCTTCTCGACCTTGCGCATGCCTTTGCCGCCGCCGCCGGCGACGGCTTTGATCAACACTGGATAGCCGATCGCGTCGGCCTCCTTCTGCAAACGCTCTTCGCTTTGATCTTCGCCGAGGTAACCGGGCGTCACCGGCACGCCGGCTTCGGCCATCAGTTTCTTCGCCGCGTCTTTGAGGCCCATGGCGCGAATGGAGTCGGGCTTCGGGCCGATCCAGACGAGCCCCGCATCGATGACGGCCTGCGCGAAATCGGCGTTCTCGGAGAGAAAGCCGTAACCGGGATGGATCGCCTCGGCTTTGGTTTTCTTGGCGGCGGCGATGATCTTCTCAGCCCGCAGATAGCTTTCTTTTGCCGGGCTCGGGCCGATGTGCACGGCCTCATCCGCCTCGCGCACGTGCAGCGCTTTGGCGTCAGCGTCGGAATAAACGGCGACGGTGCGCACGCCGAGCCGTTTGGCGGTGCGAATGACGCGACGGGCGATCTCGCCACGGTTTGCTATGAGGACGGATTTCAGCATGCGCGCACTCTTCCCCCTCCCCTAGAGGGGGAGGGGGTTGGGGGGTGGGGTGAAGCGGTGGCGGCGGCGCGTGTCGCAACACTGATCGTGTGCGCGCTTCGCAGAACACCGGGCGTGGCCTCACCCCCGCCCCTGCCCCTCCCCCCTCTAGGGGGAGGGGTGGCGCGAACGCGGCGGGGGATTTCTCCGCGATTGGCAATAAGGACGGACTTCAGCATGGATTTGCGTCTTTAGTGGTTGGAGGCTTCCAATTTGGACGAAGGCCGCGTCGCCACTCGTCCTGCACGCGCTCAAGAGACTCTTCGTCGCCCATCCCAGCTTCAATTTCGCCGACACAACCCCAGCAGTCGCCTCCGCAGTCCAGCGAGAGTTCGTCACCTTCGACGCTAAGTATTCGTTCGCAAATTTTACATTGAGCGCCGCTCATCGCGTCACATCCTGAACACGCCGAAGCGTGTCTCGGGAATTGGCGCATTTAAGCTTGCGCTGATGGCCAGCCCCAGCACATCGCGCGTTTGTGCTGGATCGATGATGCCGTCGTCCCAGAGGCGCGCGGTGGCGTGGTAGGGATCGCCTTCGGCTTCGTAGCGGGCGCGGATCGGATCTTTGAACTTTTCTTCGTCGGCTTTGGCCCAGGTCTCGCCTTTCGCTTCCATGCCGTCGCGCTTCACTTGCGCGAGTACGCTCGCCGCTTGTTCGCCGCCCATGACGGAGATGCGGCTGTTGGGCCAGGTGAAGAGGAAGCGCGGAGAATAGGCCCGGCCGCACATGCCGTAATTGCCGGCGCCGAACGAGCCGCCGATCAGCACGGTGAATTTCGGCACTTCGGCTGAGGCGACGGCCGTCACCATCTTGGCGCCGTCCTTGGCGATGCCGCCGGCCTCGTACTTGCCGCCGACCATGAAGCCGGAAATGTTCTGCAGGAACACCAGAGGGATGCCGCGCTTGCAGGCCAGCTCGATGAAGTGCGCGGCTTTGAGCGCGCTTTCGGAAAAGAGAATGCCGTTGTTGGCCAGGATGGCGACGGGATAGCCCCAGATGCGGGCAAAGCCGGTGACGAGCGTCGGGCCGTAGAGCGGGCGGAATTCGTCGAACTCCGAACCGTCGACGATGCGGGCGATGACTTCGCGCACATCATAGGGCGTGCGCACGTCGTCGGGCAGGATGCCGTAAAGCTCTGAGGGGTCATAGGCCGGGGCTTGCGGTTCGCGCAGATCGAGGCCGACGTGCTTGGTGGTGTTGAGGTTCGCCACGGCGCGGCGCACGAGGTGCAACGCGTGCGCATCGTCGGCGGCGAGATGATCGACGACGCCGGATTTGCGCGCGTGTAGATCGCCGCCGCCGAGATCTTCGGCGCTGATCACTTCACCGGTCGCGGCTTTCACGAGAGGAGGTCCGCCGAGGAAGATGGTGCCCTGGTTGCGGACGATGACGGTTTCATCGCTCATCGCCGGCACGTAGGCGCCGCCGGCCGTGCACGAGCCCATGACGCAGGCGATCTGGGCGATGCCCTCGCTCGACATGCGCGCCTGATTGAAGAAGATGCGGCCAAAATGGTCGCGGTCGGGGAAGACTTCGGCCTGGTGCGGCAGGTTCGCGCCGCCGCTATCGACGAGATAGACGCACGGCAGCTTGTTCTGCATCGCGATCTCTTGCGCGCGCAGGTGCTTCTTCACCGTCATCGGAAAGTACGCTCCGCCTTTCACCGTGGCGTCGTTGGCGACGATCATCACTTCGCGGCCCGACACGCGCCCCACGCCGGTGATGATACCGGCGGCGGGCGCTTCGCCGTTGTAGAGATCATAAGCCGCCAGCGCGCCGACTTCGAGGAACGGCGCGCCCGGATCGAGCAGGCGTTCAACGCGTTCGCGGGGCAAGAGCTTGCCCCGCTCGGTGTGGCGCTTGCGGTGCGCTTCCGAGCCCCCGAGCGCGATTTCCGCCGTGCGTTCGCGCAATTGCTCGGCCAGCGCGCGATGATGCGCAGCGTTGGCGGCGAAGGCTTCGGAATTAGGATCGATCTGGGATTTGAGTTTCATAGCTTGCTCTGCTCCCCCTCCCCTACAGGGGGAGGGGGCAGGGGTGGGGTGTACGCTGGCGGTAGGCGTATTCGCGCCGCCCTAGCAGCGCTTCGAGCAAACGCCCGA